>NZ_JBYCLD010000409.1:0-2095 GCF_057473725.1 Mycobacterium sp. TH-M11
CGGTTCGCCGCACAGGTGATGACCGATCCCGCGTACTACAACGTCATGGTCAAAGACGCGCTTTCGTCGCCGTCTCTGGTCCAGGTCATCGACGGGATCAACCGCTGTCTGCCCGAACTTCCGATCGACGTTCGGGTAGAACGCAATCTGATGGCCCGCAATCTACTGGTGCACACCTGCGCTGATCGTGAACGGGCGTTGGCCCGCGGCGATCGCAAACTCGGCGTGGCCGAGCGCAGCGGGTCGCCGCCATTGGACCCAGGCGCTGCCGCTCGGTGGACATCCTGGGAGGCGGCCGGGACGCGCCTCATCGACGCGGTGGTCGGGCTGTGGCTGGCGCCAGTCACCCACGTCAAGAGTTGATGATGAAAGTTTCTGTGGAACAGGATAAATGCGCCTCGTCAGGCAATTGCGTGATGCATGCGCCGGAAATCTTTGACCAACGCGACGACGACGGCGTCGTCATCGTGCTCGATAAGCACCCGCCCGCCGCTCAAGCCGGCAACGCCCGCAGGGCCGAAGCAAGTTGCCCGGCCCTGGCCATTCACATCGAGGAGTGAGAAGTGTCCGACACGCTCACCGGCACCACGGCTGACGCGATCGCCCCCGAGTATCCGATGGAACGCGCCGCAGGCTGCCCGTTCGCCCCGCCGCCGGAAGTGATGAAGCTGGCCGCGGCGCACCCGCTGTCCCGGGTCAGGATCTGGGACGGCAGCACGCCGTGGCTCATCACCGGCTACGAAGAGGCCCGCACGCTGTTCTCCGATCCTCGGGTCAGCGTCGACGACCGGCGGCCCGGCTTCCCGCACTGGAACGAGGGCATGCTGTCCACGGTGCACAAGCGGCCCCGCTCGGTCTTCACCTCCGATGCCGAGGAGCACACCCGGTTTCGCCGAATGCTGTCAAAGCCGTTCACGTTCAAGCGAGTCGAGGGCCTGCGGCCAGCCATCCAGCAGATCACCGACGACGCGATCGACGCCATGTTGGCCGGCCCGAACCCGGGTGACATCGTCAGCGCGCTGGCGCTGCCGGTGCCCTCGCTGGTGATCAGCCAGCTGCTGGGGGTGCCGTACGAAGACGCCGAGATGTTCCAGCATCACGCCAATGTCGGTCTCGCGCGGTACGCCGCCGCCGAGGACACCATGAAGGGCGCGATGAGCCTGCACAAGTATCTTGCGCAGCTGGTCGAATCGAAGATGGAGTCTCCGGGCGAAGACGCGGTGTCAGACCTCGCCGAGCGGGTCAAGGCCGGTGAGCTGAGCGTGAAGGAGGCCGCGCAGCTGGGCACCGGGTTGCTGATCGCCGGACACGAGACCACCGCCAACATGATCGGTCTCGGGGTCCTCGCCCTGCTCGAAAACCCAGACCAGGCAGCGGTTTTCCGCGACACCGATGACCCCAACGTCATCGCCAATGCGGTCGAAGAACTCCTGCGCTACCTCTCGATCATCCAAAACGGCCAGCGCCGGGTCGCCGCCGAGGACATCGATATCGCGGGGGTTGTCATCCGCGCCGGCGAGGGCATCATCATCGACAACGCCCCGGCAAACTGGGACGCAACAGAGTTCAGCGAGCCCGACCGGCTCTACCTGCACCGCGCGGGTGCCGGTCAGCACGTCGCATTCGGCTACGGCCGCCACCAATGCGTCGGCCAGCAGCTTGCCCGCGCCGAGCTGCAGATCGTCTTTCACACGCTGATTCATCGCGTGCCCACGCTGGAACTTGCCGTGCCGATCGAGGATGTCCCGCTCAAACATGACCGGCTCGCCTACGGCGTCTACGAACTACCGGTCAGATGGTGAGTACCTTCGCCGGGCGACCCGGGCTGACAAGTCTCGACCACACCATCCGAACGAAGGGCCACTGATGTCGCCTCAACCAAGCACACTGTCGCTGTACCCACCGGGCGGACTCGGCGCGCCCAAGGATCGGCACGGCCAGGCCGACGGCAGCACCACCGGGCTGCCCGACGGAACCGTGGTGTTCTCGGCGGACAATCACATCTCGATCGCCGACGACATCTTCTACAACCGATTCCCGGACGAGCTCAAGGAGAAGGCGCCGCGGATCTGGTATGAGGACGGCGCTTATCAGG
>NZ_JBYCLD010000410.1:0-1792 GCF_057473725.1 Mycobacterium sp. TH-M11
TGGCGGCCCGGATCGGCGGGGACGAATTCGTCGTCATCCCGGACTGGCCGATGTCGATGGCCAGCGCCGAGACGTTCGCCGACCGGCTGCAGGGCGCGCTGCGCGAGCGGGTGGAGATCCAGGGCCACACGGTCAACAGCACGGTCAGCGTGGGCGTGACGGTCGGTCTGCCCGGGGAAGACACCAGCGCCGGTCTGCTGCACCGCGCCGACGAGGCCGTCCTGGCCGCGAAACGCGGCGGCGGCAACCAGACCGTCAGCTCCACCGACGACATGTCCTTGAAGAGTTTGTTCCGCAAGGACATCGAACTGCACATGCAGGGCAAGATCGACGACGAGTCGTTGTTGCTGTACTACCAACCCGAGGTCGATCTGTGGAGCGGCGCCATCGTCGCGGTGGAGGCGTTGGTCCGCTGGCGGCACCCCACCCGCGGGTTGCTGTTGCCGAGTTCGTTCATCAGCATCGCCGAATCCGCCAACCTGGCCGATGATCTGGGCCGGTGGGTGATGCGCACCGCGTGCGCAGAATTCAGCCAATGGCAGACCAACGGCGTCCGCACCAACGCCACCCTGCGCGTCAATGTCTCGCCGGTCCAGTTGGCCGCCCGCGGTTTCGTCCAGAACGTGGTGGAAACCATCAACGAATTCGGACTACGCCCCGGTTCGCTCTGCCTGGAGATCACCGAGCGGGCGGTGGTGCAGAACATCGAAAACACCCGTCGTACCCTGGCGGAACTGCGCGAAGCCGGGGTGCAAATCGCGATCGACGACTTCGGGACGGGTTACGCGGTCTTGTCACACTTGAAGGATCTGCCGGTCGACACTCTGAAGATCGATACCGTGTTCGTGCGCGAATTGGGCGTCAATCCGGGCGATCTCGCAATTGTCCGAGCGATCATCGCCCTGGCCGAGGCATTCGGCCTGCAGGTGGTCGCCGAGGGTGTGGAAACGTCCGCGGCCGCGCTCACCTTGATGCGGCACGGCTGTCACCGCGCGCAAGGATTCCTGTTCTCCCGCCCGGTGCCGGGGCCCGCCGCCGAAGCAATGCTGGCGTCACGCTGGATGGCGATGCCTTTCCTGGCCGACAGCCAGGCTTTGGTGATCTGACAAGAACATCGCCCGGTAGAAAGTGGCACGCAACCGCACCCCCGTCTGCCTGCCGGCGAGCGCTGCAGTCGGTGCGGTGCACCAATGCGGCTCGGCGTGCGGCGGCACACGGCGATGCGGACCCCTCAAGGTGCCCCGGGCGAAGCTTCGGGAGGAACTCGCCGGCCTCGGCGCACGCCGCAGCGCACCCGATCCGCACAAACCAGTCCCTCGCATAACCGGAGATAGTACATACCTTTTGGATGATGTTCAATCCATACGAGACTGTGCGTCACATCACGTCGACTGCCTATGTATCGCGCGCGGCGCAGTCAACGCCCGACAGCGGCGAACCCTGCCCACGCCGTCTGCGGAGCCCGTCATAATCAGACGCATGGAGCGACGGCGGAACGCGCAAACCCCTCTGGCACCGATGGACACGCTGCGGCAGTTGCCGGCCCTGGTCGCGCTCGAGCGGATCCCCGTTCCGGTGCTCGCGATCGCCGACGACGGCACCATCTTGTTCGCCAACAGCGGGTTCGCCGCCATGCTGGGCTACACCCAAGAAGAGGTGCTGGCCCTGGAGTTTCGGCAGATCTTCGGCCAGGTTCCACCGGCCGAGGAATCGGCCCTGTCGGTGATGCATTCCCTGGCCAATCTGGTTGTTTCCCTGGAACATCGGGACGGCTCGACGGTGCGCGCCCTGA
>NZ_JBYCLD010000411.1:0-4059 GCF_057473725.1 Mycobacterium sp. TH-M11
AGAAGTCGTTCGTCGACGACCTGGACATCGACTCGCTGTCGATGGTCGAGATCGCCGTGCAGACCGAGGACAAGTACGGCGTGAAGATCCCCGACGAAGACCTCGCGGGTCTGCGCACCGTCGGCGACGTGGTCGGCTACATCCAGAAGCTCGAGGCCGAGAACCCCGAGGCCGCCGCCGCGCTGCGCGAGAAGTTCGGTTCCGAGAGCTAATCGTGTCCTCTCAGCCTTCTACGGCCAACGGCGGTTACCCGAATGTGGTGGTAACCGCCGTTGAGGCCACCACTTCAATCGGCGCGGACATCGAGAGCACGTGGAAGGGCTTGCTCGCCGGCGAGAGCGGCATCCATGTGCTTGAGGACGAGTTCGTCTCCAAGTGGGATCTGCCGGTCAAGATCGGCGGACACCTCAAGGACCCGGTGGACGACCACATGGGCCGGCTGGACCTGCGACGGATGTCGTACGTCCAGCGGATGGCCAAACTGCTCGCCGGGCGGTTGTGGGAGAACGCCGGATCGCCCGAGGTCGACCCGGACCGTTTCACGGTCGTCGTCGGCACCGGACTGGGTGGCGGCGAGAAGATTGTCGAAACCTATGACCTGATGAACGAGGGTGGCCCCCGCAAGGTGTCGCCGCTGGCCGTTCAGATGATCATGCCCAACGGTGCGGCCGCAGTGGTCGGTCTGCAGCTCGGCGCTCGCGCCGGGGTCATCACCCCGGTGTCGGCTTGTTCGTCGGGTTCGGAGGCGATTGCGCACGCGTGGCGTCAGATCGTCATGGGCGACGCGGACTTCGCGGTCTGCGGCGGTGTCGAAGGCGGCATCGAGGCCCTTCCGATCGCTACCTTCTCGATGATGCGGGCCATGTCGACCCGCAACGACGACCCCGAGGGTGCGTCGCGGCCGTTCGACAAGGACCGGGACGGCTTCGTATTCGGTGAGGCCGGCGCGCTGATGATCATCGAGACCGAAGAGCACGCCAAGGCGCGCGGCGCTAAGCCGCTGGCCCGGTTGATGGGCGCCGGTATCACCTCCGACGCCTTCCACATGGTGGCTCCCGGTCCCGACGGCAAGCGGGCCGGCCGTGCGATGACCCGGTCGTTGGAGTTGGCGGGCCTGTCCGCTAAGGACGTCGACCACATCAACGCGCACGGAACGGCTACTCCGATCGGTGACACGGCCGAGGCGAACGCGATCCGGGAAGCCGGTTGCCAGCACGCCGCGGTGTACGCACCCAAGTCGGCGCTGGGCCACTCCATTGGGGCGGTCGGGGCGCTGGAGTCGGTGCTGACGGTGCTCTCGTTGCGTGACGGGGTCATCCCGCCGACGCTGAACTACGAGACACCCGATCCCGAGATCGATTTGGACGTCGTGGCGGGCGAGCCCCGTTACGGTGACTACAAGTACGCGATTAACAATTCATTCGGGTTCGGTGGGCACAACGTCGCGCTCGCCTTTGGGCGGTACTGACACCGGAACGCGAGAGAGGGAAGTTCGCAACAGCCATGTCAACGCTGGCAACGGGAAAGGGTCTCCCCAACGTCGTCGTCACCGGCTACGCCATGACGACGGCTTTGGCAGCGGATGGGGAGAACACCTGGAAGAAGCTGCTGGACGGCCAAAGCGGCATTCGCAGGCTGACCGATTCATTCGTCGAGGAGTATGACCTGCCGGTTCGTATCGGCGGGCACCTCGTCGAGACCCCGGAGATGTTCGACGAGGGGCTGAACCGGACGGAGCTGCGTCGGCTTTCCTACTTGCAGAAGTTGGCTTTGGTGCTGAGCCGGCGTGCCTGGGAGCACGCCGGCTCACCCGAAGTCGACACCCGGCGCCTCATGGTGTCGGTCGGCACCGGGATGGGCTCCAGTGAGGAGCTCGTCTGGGCCTACGACGGCATGCGCGAACGCGGCCTGAGGGCGGTCTCGCCATTGGTCGTGCAGAAGTACATGCCCAACGGAGCGGCCGCTGCGGTCGGACTGGACCGTCAGGCCAAAGCCGGGGTGATCACCCCGATCTCGGCCTGTGCATCCGGCTCCGAGGGCATCGCCCACGCCTGGCAGCAGATTGTTCTCGGCGAAGCCGACATAGCGATCTGCGGCGGTGTGGAAACCCGGATCGAAGCAGTGCCGATCGCGGGATTCGCCCAGATGCGCATCGTGCTGTCCACCAGCAATGACGACCCGGAGGGCGCCTGCCGCCCCTTCGACCGTGACCGCAACGGGTTCGTGTTCGGCGAGGGCGCCGCACTGATGGTGATCGAGACCGAGGAGCACGCCAAGGCGCGCGGCGCCAACATCCTCGCCCGGATCATGGGTGCCTCGATCACCTCGGACGGCTACCACATCGTCGCGCCGGACCCCGACGGTCAAAGCGCGGGTCGGGCGATGACACGGGCGATCCAGATGGCCGACCTGACACCCGGCGACATCAGCCACGTCAATGCGCACGCCACCGGAACCACGGTGGGTGACGTGGCAGAAGGCCACGCCATCAACCTGGCTTTGGGTCCGCACGGCGGCAACGCCGCGGTGTACGCGCCCAAGGCGGCACTCGGCCACTCGGTCGGTGCGGTCGGCGCGGTCGAATCCATCCTGACGGTGATGGCCCTGCGTGAACAGGTCATCCCACCGACGCGCAACATGGAGAACCTCGACCCCGAGATCGACCTGGATGTGGTCGCAGGCGAACCGCGCCCGGGCAACTACGAGTACGCGATCAACAACTCATTCGGGTTCGGCGGGCACAACGTCGCAATCGTCTTCGGTCGGTACTGAAGGCCATAAACGGACCAGAAGCGAGACCCGCGATCAAGAATCAGACCCAAGGAGAGGCGCGATGACGACTATGGCTCCCGAGACGGTGGGCGAATCGCTCGACCCGCGCGATCCCCTGCTGCGCCTGTCGACCTTCTTCGACGACGGCACCGTGGAATTGCTGCACGAGCGCGACCGTTCCGGCGTGCTGGCCGCGGGCGGCACCGTCAACGGAGTGCGCACCATCGCGTTCTGCACCGACGGCACCGTGATGGGCGGCGCCATGGGCATCGAGGGCTGCGACCACATCGTCAACGCCTACGACACCGCGATCGCCGAGCAGAGCCCGATCGTGGGCCTGTGGCACTCGGGCGGTGCCCGGCTGGCTGAGGGCGTGCGAGCCCTGCACGCGGTCGGACGGGTCTTCGAAGCCATGATCCGGGCTTCCGGATTTGTCCCGCAGATCTCGGTGGTGGTCGGTTTCGCCGCCGGCGGCGCCGCCTACGGGCCGGCCCTGACCGACGTCATCGTGATGGCACCGGAGGGCCGGGTGTTCGTCACCGGCCCCGACGTGGTGCGCAGCGTCACCGGCGAGGACGTCGACATGGCCGCGCTGGGCGGCCCCGACACCCACCACAAGAAGTCCGGCGTGTGCCACATCGTCGCCGACGACGAGCTCGACGCCTACGAGCGGGGCCGCCGTCTGGTCGGGTTGTTCTGCCAGCAGGGCCATTTCGACCGCAACAAGGCCGAGGCGGGCGAGATCGACCTGCACGCGCTGCTGCCGGAGTCGGCGCGGCGCGCCTACGACGTGCACCCGCTGGTGAACGGCCTGCTCGATGCCGACGCTCCGTTCGATGAGTTCCAGGCCAAATGGGCGCCGTCGATGGTGGTCGGGCTGGGCCGGTTGTCGGGTCGCACCGTCGGCGTGCTGGCCAACAACCCGCTGCGGCTGGGCGGCTGCCTGAACTCCGAGAGCGCCGAGAAGGCGGCACGTTTCGTGCGGCTGTGCGACGCCTTCGGGATTCCGCTGATCGTGATCGTCGACGTGCCGGGCTACCTGCCGGGTGTAGGCCAGGAATGGGGTGGCGTGGTGCGCCGCGGCGCCAAGCTGCTGCACGCGTTCGGTGAGGCCACCGTCCCCCGCGTCACGCTGGTGACCCGCAAGACTTACGGTGGGGCCTACATCGCGATGAACTCGCGGTCGTTGGGCGCCACCAGGGTGTTCGCCTGGCCGGACGCCGAGGTCGCGGTGATGGGCGCCAAGGCCGCGGTCGGCATCCTGCACAAGAAGAAGCTGGCCGCCGC
>NZ_JBYCLD010000412.1:0-6666 GCF_057473725.1 Mycobacterium sp. TH-M11
GACCTTGGCCAGCAGATAGGCAGTCGTCGACAACCCGACCGCCTGTTCTCGTCGGAAGATCGGCCGCTCGCCGATGAGGTCACGAATGGTCAGCGCCGTGCCCATGAACACGGCCCCGATATTGAGCAGCACCATGATGTACTGCGGCTCGGTGGGCGCCACACCGAGCGGATTGGCCGGGCCCAGGCCCGGTTTCGGCCCCTTCACCGTCAACGACAACGCTCCGATGAGAAATGGCAATACCGCCAGGAACACCGAGTAACCGCGGTCGGAGATCACCAGTCGGACCTGGCGGCGCGCGATCGTCGAGAGCTGCCCCAACAGGTCGGTGTGTACCGGCTCGCCGAGATCGGCGGGGCTTTGCAAAGCCGGGGCCCGCGACTTGCCGCCCGGGCCGCCGTGCTCCAGGTAGCGCCGGTTCGCCTCGTCGGGGTCGGCGCCGACGTTGGCGAAGATGTCGGCCCAGTTGGTAGTGCCCAGTTCCGGGCCGACCTGGCTGGGCGGACCGTTGAAGGCGGTTTTTCCGCCGGGCGCGATCAGCAGGATCTGGTCGCAGACATCGAGGTAGGACACCGAGTGCGTCACCACCAGCACCACCCGGCCGGCGTCGGCGAGCTGCCGCAACATCAGCATGACCTGCCGGTCCAGCGCCGGGTCGAGACCTGAGGTCGGCTCGTCGAGGAGCAGCAGCGACGGCTGGGTCAGCAGTTCCAGCGCGACCGAAGCGCGCTTGCGCTGACCGCCGGAGAGCTTGTCCACCCGGGTGTCGGCGTGCTTGGTCAGGTCGAGTTCCTCGAGCACCTGGGCGACGACCTGGGCGCGTTCCTCTTTACTGGTGTCCGGCGGCAGGCGCAGTTCGGCGGCGTATCCGAGGGCCTGGTTGATCGTGAGCTGGCGGTGCACGACGTCGTCCTGCGGCACCATCCCGATCCGGCTGCGCATCGTCGCGTACTCGGCGTGGATGTCGTGGCCCTCGAAGGTGACTGTGCCGGAGCTGGGATGGGTGTATCCGGCGATCAGGCGCGACAGTGTGGTCTTGCCCGCCCCCGACCCGCCGATGAGCGCGGTCAATGTGCCCGGCCGCGCGGTCAGCGAAATACCGTTGATGAGTTCCTTGCCGTCGATCCTGAAGTGCACGTTGTCGACTTCCAGGCCGCCGCTGCGGGTCGCGGCTTCGGTGCGGCGGACCAGGTTGCCGTCGGTCAAGACCAGGTCGATGTTGCCGATCGTGACGACGTCGCCCTCGTTGAGCAGCGCCGAGCCGACCCGGACACCGTTGACGAAGGTGCCGTTGATGCTGTGAGCGTCGCGGATCTCGGTGCCAAGCGGCGAGTCGACCAAAAACGCGTGATGCCGCGACGCGAGCACGTCCTGGATGACGATGTCGTTGTCGTTGGCGCGCCCGATTGTCAAGGACCCGGCGGGCTTGTTCGGCGTCGACGAGCCAGGCAGGATCGCCTGCATCATCTTGGTCGCCAGGTTGCCTGACTCCGGTGGTGTGCTGATTGCCGGCGCCGGACCCAATTCGGTCTTCGGTGCCACGTTCACCGGACGAGCCGGTGCGACCGGGGCAGGATGCCGAACGGGCGGCGGTCCCTGGTGCTGCGGGCCCTGTGGGTAAATGGGTGGACGCGGCCCGGGGTAGGGCGGCGGGGGTGGCCCGCCGGGATAGGGCCGCGGCCCCTGGCTTGGACTGGGGCCTTGGCCGGGCGGGCCAGATTGCCTGAATGCCGGCGGCGGTCGGTGCGGCTGCTGCGGGCCGGGCGCGGGCCGTGCGGGTGCTGCGGCCCGCGCGATCGGCATCGATGTCGTCTGCGGCGGCCGGCCGGCAAGACCGTCGTGGCGGCCAATTTCGAAGGTCAGCTGCGGACCGTCGGGGTTGCCGATGCTGATCGTCTGCCCGTCATGCAGATCGACCACCGGCACCCGCTGCCCGTTGGCGTAGGTGCCGTTCAGCGAGCCGTTGTCGATCGCCCGCCAGCGGCCCTGCTCGAAGCGCAGCAGCAGGTGTGCCCGGGAGATCAGCGGATGGGTGATCCGCATGTCGGCACGCAGATCGCGACCGACCACGATGTCATGTCCTGCGGCGAAAGTGCGTTGCGACCCGTCATAGCAGACGGTCAGCGCGGGCGGGGCGGCATGAGTCATCGCCCCCACATTAGCTGGATGGCTCACTGCACCGACTGTATCGGCTGGGAGTCCGATCCCCAACGATCGACACGTTGTCCGCTGATCAGTTCGCCGGGGCGTCGGGGGCGCCGGTCACTACGCAGCGGGTGCGCGTGTAAATCGTCGCCATGCAGCGATTGCAGTGCGTGCACGCGGAACGCACGCTCGCGCCGTCGCGGGCGATCCGGTTGATCAAGTCCGGCTCGGCCAGCAGCGCGCGACCCATGGCCACGAATTGAAAGCCTTCTGCCATGGCCACATCCATCGTCTCGCGATTGGTGATTCCGCCCAGCAGGATCAGCGGCATCGTCAGCTCGGCGCGGAACTGCTTGGCTTCGCGCAGCAGGTAGGCCTCACGGTAGGGGTATTCGCGCAGAAACTTGGTGCCGGTCATCCGCATGCCCCAGCTCAGCGGTGGCTTGAAGGCGCCGGCGAACTCCTTGAGCGGGGCGTCACCGCGAAACAGGTACATCGGGTTGACCAGTGAGCTACCCGCGGTCAGTTCGATCGCGTCCAACGCGCCGTCGTCCTGCAACCACTTCGCGGTGGTGATGGCCTCGTCGACCGAGATGCCACCGCGGACGCCGTCGGACATGTTGAGCTTCGCGGTCACCGCGATCTGGTCTTTGACAGCCCGCCGCACCGCCATGACGATCCCGCGCGCAACCTTGGCCCGGTTCTCCAGCGATCCACCGAACTCGTCGTTGCGCCGGTTGATCAGCGGACTGAGGAACGCGCTGGCCAGGTAGTTGTGGCCCAAATGCACTTCGACGGCGTCGAATCCGGCGTCGACGGCCAGCCTGGCCGCGTTCGCGTGGTCGGCGATCACCGTGTCGATGTCGTCGCGGCCGGCTCTCTTGGCGAATCGCATGCCGATCGGATTGAAGAACCGCACCGGCGCCAGCGCCCGGGCCTTGTTCGAGCGGGCATTGGCCACCGGGCCGGCGTGCCCGATCTGGGCGCTGACCGCCGCGCCCTCCGCGTGAATCGCCTCGGTCAGACGCCGGAAGCCGGGCACGGCCTCGGGGCGCATCCAGATGCCATTGCCTTCGGTGCGGCCGCCCTGGGACACCGCGCAGTAGGCCACCGTGGTCATACCGACACCGCCGGCCGCGGGACGGCGGTGGTATTCGATGAGGTCGTCGCTGACCAGCGCCCCGGGTGTGCGGGCTTCGAAGGTCGCCGATTTGACAATGCGGTTGCGCAGCGTGATGGGTCCGAGCTTCGCCGGTGCCAGCACGTCCGGTGGGGCAGACATAGCGGCAGCTTAACCACGCACACCGACCTGCATCCGGCATTGATGTCACACTGTGGGACGTGGCTGCAATCACGTTGGACGGCAAAATCACCCGTGACGAGATCTTCGTCGACCTCAAGGAGCGGGTGGCCGTGCTGGCCGCGGCGGGCACCACACCCGGGCTGGGTACGGTCCTGGTGGGCGACGACCCGGGTTCGCAGGCCTACGTCCGCGGCAAGCACGCCGACTGCGCGAAGGTGGGCATCACGTCGCTGCGCCGCGACCTGCCGGCCGATATCACCCAGGCCAAGCTCAACGAGACCATCGACGAACTCAACGCCAATCCCGAGTGCACCGGCTACATCGTCCAGTTGCCGCTGCCTGGAGGCTTGGACGAGAACGCTGCTTTGGAGCGTATCGATCCGGCGAAGGACGCCGACGGGCTGCACCCGACCAACCTGGGTCGGCTGGTGCTGATGGACCCCGCCCCGCTGCCCTGCACTCCGCGGGGGATCGTGCACCTGCTGCGGCGCTTCGGCGTCGAGATAGCCGGCGCGCACGTGGTGGTGATCGGCCGCGGCGTGACGGTCGGCCGGCCGCTCGGTCTGCTGCTGACCCGCCGGTCAGAGAACGCGACGGTGACGTTGTGCCACACCGGAACTCGCGATCTTGGCGCGCTGACGCGGCAGGCCGACATCATTGTCGCCGGTGTCGGTGTGCCGCATATGCTGACCGCCGACATGGTGCGTCCTGGTGCCGCGGTGATCGACGTCGGCGTCAGCCGGGTCGATGACAAGCTCACCGGTGACGTGCATCCCGACGTCTGGGAGGTCGCGGGCCACGTCTCGCCGAATCCGGGTGGGGTGGGCCCGCTGACCCGGGCGTTCCTGTTGACCAACGTCGTCGAGTTGGCCGAAGGCCGCTGAGGATGCGCTGGCCCCGGCCGCAATGGCCTTTTCTGTGGGTGGTCCTGATCTTCGTCGTGGCATTCGGCTTGGCAGCAGCCAATTTCTGGCGTCGCGGCTCGCTGTTGATCGGGATTGGGGTCGGCGTGGCGGCGGCGCTGCGACTGGCTTTGCCCGATGAGCGGGCCGGGCTACTGGTGGTGCGCAGTAAGGCGATTGACTTCGCCACGATGGCGTCGGTCGCGGCGGCGATGGTCTACATCGCCTGGACGATCGATCCGCTGGGAACTCGCTAGACCCCCGGCACTCCCGTTACGCCCGGTACTCCCGTTGCGCCGTTGCCGCCCAGCAGGTTTGCCATCTGCTCCGGGCAGTAGGTTCGAATTGCGATCGTGGTGAACATCCGGGCCGCCCGCGGAGACATACCGCTGTGTGCGACCCCTGCTGCCGCGGCGGCGAAGCTGCCGCCGGGCTGTTCGAGCGTCGGGCAGACGGACTGACCGACCGCCATCGCGTTGCCGGGTTCGCCGTACTCGATGCCGGCGTGGCTGAGCGCATCAATGAAGTTGTCGTCGCTGGGATCTGCTTCGCCAGGTATCGAGAAAGCGGTGGCGACAGTGATGAGGGCGCCGACACCGATCAACGCGCGCACGGCGATCGGCTGATTACTGAGCAACGAAATCCCCATATCCACGAACTGTGCTCTACCCCAATCACGCTGAGAACACGGCGGAGTAAAGTTTCGCGCACGTTTGGGGCGACACGCGGGTCTGCGCGCAGCGCCGCGGCGGTTCTTGGTCTCGCGTGCACGACAATTCGGGCATGACGGGTGAGATCTCGCGTCAAAGATTTCTGCGCGCAGCAATAGGGGCGCTGGCCGCCGGCGCGGGTGTCGGCTCAGCTCGTGCCGGTGCTGCGCCGGTCGCCTCTGGCTGGGAGGGACTGGCTATCGGTGGTCCGGTCATTCGGCCAGATTCTCCGCAATTCGGTTCGGCCAAATCAGTTTTCAATACCAACTACAACGGGTTGACACCGGCAGCTGTCGTCGTCCCGACTTCGATGGCCGACGTGCAGAAGGCGATGGCGTTCGCCGCTGCGAACAACCTCAAGGTGGCTGCACGCGGCGGCGGGCACTCCTACGTCGGAGCCTCGACCGCGAACGGCGCGATGGTGCTCGACTTGCGTCAGTTGCCCGGCGGCGTCGACTACGATCCCGCGACCGGGTTGATCACCGTGCCACCCGCGACGAGTCTGTATGCAATGCACCAGGTGTTGGCGGCCGCCGGACGGGGGATACCGACGGGTACCTGCCCGTCGGTAGGTGCGGCGGGTCACGCCTTGGGCGGTGGGCTTGGCGCACATTCGCGGCACGCCGGCCTGATGTGCGACGCGTTGCGGTCGGCCACGGTGGTGCTGCCGGGTGGTCAGGCCGTGACCGCGTCCGGCAATTCGCAACCCGATCTGTTCTGGGGATTACGGGGTGGCGGAGGCGGAAACTTCGGTGTCACAACCTCGTTGACGTTTGCGACGTTCCCGGCCGGCGAGGTCGATGTGGTCAACCTCGCCTTCCCGCCGCAGTCGTTCGCCCAGGTGCTGATGGGGTGGCAGAACTGGCTGCGGACCGCGGACCGTAGTTGTTGGGCGCTGGCGGATGCCACCGTCGACCCGATGGGCACGCACTGCCGCATTCTGGCGACCAGTCCGGCCGGATCCGGGGCCGGGGTGGCGTCGGCCATCACGTCGGCCGTCGGTATCCAGCCGACCGGCATGGACAGTCATACGTTCAACTACCTGGATCTGACGAATTACCTTGCGGTCAACAATCTCAACCCGGCACCGCTCGGATACGTCGGCGGCTCAGACGTTTTCGCTTCTTTGACGCCACCCGCCGCGCAGCGGATCGCAGCGGCGGTCGACGCGTTTCCCCGCGGGGTGGGTCGCATGCTCGCGATCATGCACACGCTGGACGGCGCCCTCGCCGATGTACCGGTGGGTGCATCCGCGTTTCCGTGGCGTCGACAGTCGTCGTTGGTGCAGTGGTACGTCGAGACGTCCGATGTCTCGGGTGCGCGCGACTGGCTCGCCGCCGCGCACCGGGCCGTTCAGCCGTACTCGGTTGGCGGGTATGTGAATTACCTCGAAGCGGGACAGCCCGCGTCGCGCTACTTCGGCCCGAATCTGTCACGGCTTGACGCCGTTCGGCAGAAGTACGATCCCGGCCGGGTGATGTTCTCCGGTATGCCGGTTTGAGGCGGGGCAGTTATCCACAGTTGGATGGTTAGCCACAGTTGGTGTTCTGTCGTGGGCGTTGTGTCGGGGCTGACGGCTAGTATTCGAACATGCGTTCTAGTAGTC
>NZ_JBYCLD010000413.1:0-6070 GCF_057473725.1 Mycobacterium sp. TH-M11
ACGATCCAATAAGCACCGAACCAGACAGTGCTCACGTGGGCCGGGAACAGGTCACTGTGGTAGCCCTCGTCGGCGCGAATGAACACCACCACCAATATCGGAACACCCAGCCAGAGTGGGAGCGCGACGTGGCGGCGGAAAAGTCTGCGCGACTGGGTGGCGTCGCCGAGCCGGGCCAGCCCATGGTCGATTATCGCCGTCGCAGCGACGATCAGGCAGATGTGGCCGAGAAGATCTTCGACATTCCACCGCCGGAAGATGTAGTGCAAGGGCGGTCCCAGCGTTGCCGATGCCCATGGTGACATGAGCAGCAACGCACAGCCTTGCAGGGCGATGTTGAGGCTCGCGTCAGCTTCCCAGCGGGAGCGCCAGGTGTGCCGCCGGATCCACAAACTGCAGAAGACAGCAGCCAGTGTGACGGTAATGAGGGCGGACATCATCCTTGCAACCGAATTCCTCTGCCGAAATGTCAGACCGGCGGTTTGTTGGGGTCGGGGTGAAGGTCGCGGAGTCTGGCCCGGGCTCGGGTCGACGCCAAGTACTCGGTGACCGAATCGATCTGGATCAGCCCGAACCGGACGAGTAAATCGATCGGGTTCAACTTCAAATACTTGGCAGCCCTGATCAGGTTGTCGGCCGTGACCAGCCGGCCCTCGCGAACCGCCTTGTAGTAGGTCGATTTGCGGTAGCCGAATGCCTCGTACACCTCGGTAGCGGCAAGAGGTCTGCCCACGAGGTACGGAAGCACCACCGCCGGATCCTTGTCGCTGTCATCCATGGGTAGACAGTATCCCGCCGACGTAGACGTACAGCAACAAAGCGGAACCAACTTCGAACTTTGGCTACAAATGTCTACTTTTGTGGACTAGGGTTGGCAGCTGGGGCCGCAACCAGCCACCCCAAAGATGCCTTCACCGGGCACCAGCGACCGCAGCCGACCAACCAGGGGCAAGCAATGGGGAAATTACCTCGACGGGCCATGACCGTGTGCGCCGAGCTGCTCGCGATCATCAGTCTCGTTGGAGGTGCCGGTTTCCTCGGAGAAGCCCGCGCAGACCAGCCGAATTGCGGCGATGACTTATCGGAGCAATGCGCGGAGACGGCCGACCGGCCGACCGCGGATCAGCCGCCTGGACCCCGCTTTCGGGTTTCTTGCAAGCCGATGGGGATAGCGGGCGTTCGTTGCTACAAACGGCCGATTCCCTGACTGCGCAATAGTCTGGCAAGCTGTAGCACCCGGAATCACGATGGTGCGGGTCCACCGAGCACCGCGAGCAGCTGGCGCTCGATGGCCGATCGGGTGCTCGACCCCGGCTCGCCGGTAGCTTTGGACGCCGCGCTGCGCTCGGGTAACGCGATGCAGAACACGTCCTCCACCATCGACCCGCGAGTGGTGACCTTGGCCCAGTCGATATCCACTCCGGCGCGCTCCAGAGCGCCGGTGAGCAGCGCGAGCATCCCCGGCCGGTCGGTGGCCCGGATCTCGATGAGCAGGCGGCCCGGCGGGCCGTCAAACCACAGGATTCTGGGCGGCGCCGACAACTGGTGAACCGGGACCGCGGTCGGCGCGTCGCCAAACGGCTTGACTTTGGTGTCGGGCGAACGCTGCTCCAGTGTGCCCAACACGTCGGATTGCCCGCCCAGGGCGCGAATCAGCTGCTGGCGCAACAGGCCCGAGGCCGGCGGGCTGCCGAAATGTGGTGACACCACGAATTCACTGATCGCGACACCGTCCACGACGTTGATCGATGCCGAGTGAACCCGCAGCGAGTTCAGCGTCAGCACCCCGGCCGCCTTGGACAGCAACCCACGCCGGTCCGGAGCGATCACCACCGCATGGTGCAGGCGCCGATCGGCGCCGGGGCGCACTTCGACGTGCACCTTGCGGTCCGCGGCCAGCGCCAGGTACTCGGGGTCCAGCGGATCGGCGTGCGGCAGCGCTTCGCCGTTCATCGCCATCCGGCTGCGGCGCACCAGATCACCGACCAGCGAGGCCTTCCAGTCGCTCCATACGCCCGGCCCGGTGGCCAATGAATCGGCCTCGGTCAGCGCGTGCAGTACATCCAACAAAACCGGGTCGTCACCGAGCGCTTCGCAGACAGTGGTGATGGTCTGCGGGTCGTTGAGGTCCTGTCGGATCGCAACCTTGGCCAGCAACAGGTGATGCAACACCAGCTTGGACAGCATTTCCACGTCCGACGGCCACATACCCAGCCGGGTGCCGATCTGGGTGGCCAGTTGCGCGCCGAGCACACAGTGGTCGGCATCGCGGCCCTTACCGATGTCGTGCAACAACGCGGCCAGGATCAGCAAGTCGGATCGGGCCACCCGGGTGGTGAAAATCCTTGCCCGCGAGACGGTTTCGGCGAGGTGACGGTCGACGGTCCAAATGTGCACCACGTCGCGCGGCGGGAGGTCCCGTACCGCACCCCACTCCGGGAAGAGTCGGCCCCACAACCCGGTGCGGTCCAGCGTCTCGATCACCGCGATGGTGTCCGGGCCCGCGGTCAGCATCACCAACAGGTTGTCCAGCGCGTCATGCGGCCAGGGGTTCGGCAGTTCCGGCGCGGTATCGGCCAGCCGGGCCAGCGTGGAGACCGCGATCGGCAACCCGGTGGCGGCCGATGCCGCCGCCACCCGCAGCAGCAACGCGGGGTCGCTCTGCGGTCGGGCATCGCGGGCCAGCACGATCTCGCCGGCGTACTCGACCACGCCCTCGTCCAGCGGTCGGCGCGGACGCCGCCGGATCGCCGACATTCCCCGGCGCGGCAGCGCATTGGAGGCGGTCCGCAGCCCCGCGTCGACGCGATAGCTGATCGTGCGTCCCACGTCGGACAGCACCCGCGACAGGTCGAACCGGTCGCCGACGTGTAGCGCGGCGCTGATCTCGTCGGCGAATTGGGCCAAAACCTGGTCATGCCCGCGACCCGACACCCGGTGCAGTTCGGTGCGGACGTTGAGCAGCGTCAGGTGGGCGCCGGTCAGCGACCCCAGCGGGTCGTCGGCCTCCCCGGCGGCCAGCCGATCGGTGAGGTGCGCGACAGCCAGTGCGTCGAGTAGTTGAATGTCGCGCAGCCCGCCGCGGCCGGACTTCAGATCGGGCTCGGCACGGTGGGCGATCTCACCGAAGCGCCGCCATCGGGCGTGGGTCTCGTCGACGACTTCACCAAAGATGGACTGGATTCTGTTACGCCATTGGCGGCGGATGCCTTCGGTCAGGCGGCCGGACAGCTCGTCGTCGCCGGCGATGTGCCGGGCGTCGATCATCGCCAGGCAGGCCGAGACATCGGCGCTGGCGACCGCCATGGTCTGGGCGACCGTCCGGACGCTGTGGTCGAGACGAATGTTGGCGTCCCACAACGGATACCAGAGCGAATCGGCGACCTCTCGGACGGCGTCGGTGTTCATGCCGTCGTGCAGGAGCAGGAGGTCCAGGTCGGAGTAGGGCACCAGTTCGCGGCGGCCCAGCGAGCCAGTGGCGACGATCGCGAACCCGCTGCCCGCCGTGATGCCGAGTTCGGCAGCCTTTCTGGTCAACCAAAACTCGTGCAACTCGCCCCAGGCTTCGCGCAGGGCGGCCGAGTCGAGCTCATTCGGGCTGCGGGCGAGCAGCTTCTCCCGGGCGGCAGAAAGATCGGTCGCCGCACCGGAAATTTTGCCCACCACAACGTGCTGTGCCGGCAGATCGGGTGATTCCTGCTCGCGCTGCGTCATTCCCATCCTGGTCGGAGCGGCCATGCCGATGGCGTCCTCACGTGGCTGTCAGATCGCGTCGGCTCCCCGCTCGCCGGTGCGCACCCGCACCACGGTTTCCACCGGGCTGACCCAGACCTTCCCGTCGCCGATCTTGCCGGTGCGGGCGGCCCGCACGATGCTGTCCAGGGCCTTATCGGCGTCGTAATCCTCGATCAGCACCTCGACTCGGACCTTGGGCACGAAGTCAACGGAGTACTCGGCACCCCGGTAGACCTCGGTGTGCCCTTTCTGACGCCCGTACCCCTGAACTTCGCTGACCGTCATCCCCAGGATGCCGACCTGCTCGAGACTGGCTTTGATGTCCTCGAGGGTGAAGGGCTTCACGATCGCGGTGATCAGCTTCATTCCTATTCCGCCTCCACTTTATCGCCCATCCGATTATGGCCGAATGCGCTCTCCGGCAAACTCGCGTGCGGGAGGACCGAGCCCGAACCACCCGCCGTGGTGAAGTCGTATCCGCTCTCCGCGTGCTGAGACTCGTCGATACCAGCCGCTTCGCCCTCAGGACTCAGGCGCAGGCCGATCGTGTATTTCAGTATCAAGGCAAGGATGACAGTGACGATAGCGGAGTAGGCAAGCACGCTGAACGCACCGACCGCCTGTCGCCACAGTTGGTCCCAACCACCGCCGTAGAACAACCCCTTGACGGCGGCGGGAGCCTCGGGTGCGGCAAGCAAACCGATCAGCAACGTGCCGGCCAAACCACCGACCAGGTGCACGCCGACCACGTCGAGCGAGTCATCAAAGCCGAGCTTGTACTTGAGCCCGACCGCCAAGGAACACAGGGATCCGCCCACCGCGCCGATCACCAGGGCGCCCAGCACGTTCACCGACGAACACGACGGTGTGATGGCGACCAGCCCCGCCACGATGCCGGAGGCCGCACCGAGGGTGGTGGCGTGGCCGTCGCGGATGCGCTCAGTGGCCAACCAGGCCAGCATCGCCGCGGCGGTGGCCACGGTGGTGGTGATGAAGGTCGACGCGGCCACGCCGTTGGAACTGGTGGCCGAGCCGGCGTTGAACCCGTACCAGCCGAACCACAGCAAGCCGGCCCCGAGCATCACGAACGGAACATTGTGGGGACGAAACAGCGTCGTCGGCCAGCCCTTGCGCTTGCCCAAGACGATGGCCAGCACCAAACCGGCCGTACCGGAGTTGATGTGGACCGCAGTTCCACCGGCGAAGTCGATCGCTTTCAGCTTGTTGGCGATCCAGCCGCCGTGCTCCGCCGTCACACCGTCGAACGCGAAGACCCAGTGCGCGACCGGGAAGTAGACGATGGTCGCCCAAAGTCCGGCGAAGACCAGCCAGGCACTGAACTTCAGCCGGTCGGAGACCGCACCCGAGATCAGGGCGACCGTGATGATCGCGAACATCAATTGGAAGGCCACGAACACGGTCATCGGCAGCGTGCCGGCCAGTGGGATGTCCGTGGCGGCCTTGCCCGCGGCCGCGGCGGCGGAGTTGCCGCCGATCAGACCCTTGAGGCCGAAGTAAGCCATCGGGTCGCCGACAATGCCGTCGGTGTCGTTGCCGAAAGCCATCGAATAGCCGTAAAGCACCCACAACACCGTCACCACGCCCATGGCGCTGACGCTCATCATGATCATATTGAGCACACTTCGGGCGCGCACCATGCCGCCGTAAAAGAATGCCAGCCCCGGGGTCATCAACAGAACCAATGCCGAACTTGCCAGCATCCAAGCGGTATCACCGGTATCTGGCTGGCCCAATATCGGGAAACTCACTCGCTACCACCTCCGGTCGGCCAACACCAGCCGCCAGACAGATGACTGCGGCCCCGCACGAGAACTTTGCAAAGTGATTGTTACAAAATGCGGCGCTGACAGGTTTCGCCCGAGTTACATCTGCTCATCATGATTTCCGGCTTGCGCCCGCTAACCCAGCAGCGCGTCGACGAACGCCGCAGGCTCGAACGGCGCCAAGTCGTCGGGGCCCTCGCCGAGTCCGACCAGCTTGACTGGGACGCCGAGCTCTTGTTGAACACGAAAAACGATGCCGCCCTTGGCCGTGCCGTCCAACTTGGTCAGCACCGCACCGGTGATATCGACCACATCGGCAAACACCCGGGCCTGCGCCAATCCGTTCTGCCCGATCGTCGCGTCGAGCACCAACAGCACCTCGTCGACGGCGGCGCGGCGCGCCACCACCCGCTTGACCTTGCCGAGTTCGTCCATCAACCCGGTCTTGGTGTGCAACCGGCCCGCGGTGTCGATCACCACGACGTCGGCGCCGACCTCGATGCCCTTGTCGACGGCATCGAAGGCGACCGCCGCCGGATCGGCGCCCTCGG
>NZ_JBYCLD010000414.1:0-4448 GCF_057473725.1 Mycobacterium sp. TH-M11
CGGATGCCCGTCGAGCCCATTCCCACGACGACGATATGGTCATGCATGCGGCGCGCGCGCCGGATGCCGGCGGCATGAACGAATCGACGCGACAGCAGCAAATCCGCGATGATCGCCACCAGAACCGCGGTGATCATGACACCACCGAACATCAACACGATGGCGAACAGTCGCAGAGCCGAAGACTGCGCGGCAAAGCTGAAGTCGCCGAAGCCGACACTGGTGATCGTCTCGGACGTGAAATACAGCGCATCGAGCCACGACATCCGCGGATTTAGGTAGGTGAAACGCACCATTGCCGTCGAACCGCACATCAGCACCAGGGTGAATATCAACGAGGGCAACAGCAGCGGGTTGGCGTCTTCGCGCATGGCGCGCACCGCATCGATCACACGCCTGACCCGGGAGTGCCTGGAGCGCTTGGCGGTTGACGATGGCACCGTTATGCCGCGGGCTTCGAGCTCGTCTTTGACCCCGATCATCGAGGTCCAGTCACCTGGGTAGACTCGCTCGTCGCGTCCCGGGCACGGCACGATGTCCCCGGGAACAGGCGCGTTGTGCCCGTGTACCACCGCCACCGGGGCCAAATCGCCATAGATCTCCCGCAGTGTGCCTTCTTTGCGCGCCTCGGATCCCCAGACAACGAACTCCATTCCAGCCGTGCTGAACTGGTGCGCATTACGCGACAGGACCGCCTCGACGATCGACGGCGTCGCAAGGTCGGCGACGTTCAGGATCGCACCGGGACCGCTGATCTCGGCGACCGCATCACGCAGCACGGTGTCGGCGATCCGAGCGACCACTCGCACGTTGGGGCTGTACCTGCGCGCCAACAGGGCGATCTCGAGGTTGACCGCGTCATCGGGCCCGGCACACACGACGGCGCGAGCCCGGTGCACACCGGCGCCGAGCAGATCGCCAGCGGAGACGATTCTGATGATGCGGGCACCCGCGCCGCGCAGTTCATCGATGATCGTATTCGCCAACGGGTCGTCACCACAGACGATGATCTCGCGATGGAACTGAAATACCTCGCCCATGTTTCGGCTACCACCTACGCTGACACCTGCGTTTCAGGCTTTCAATGACTATCAGGCACCAGGCCCGAATGTGCCACTGGTGCGAATGACGATGCCGGACAAGCAGAGTCACGTGACGACAGCGCAACAAGTTCGACCCGCGGCTGTCACCCAGACGAAACATCGGAATCCTGGGCTTCAGTTCACACTCGACGCCAGTAGACCGAAAGCGGCAAGCGGACAGCCAACCACCAGAATCACCTGACCTTTGTCGCAAGTCGTTGATGTACCCCCCATGACGGAGTGGCTCGCCGAACGTGTAACCAATGCGAAAAATCGCGGCAAAAATCGCAGTGTGTGCACGTTCGGCGCGGGTTCGCTCGGTCGGCAGACCAGCACCAGGTTGGAACGCGGCATGGGTCAGTGGATCCCCAGTTGATGGCATTCCAAGACGAACAAGTCGACCGGCGGATCGGTTCCGTGCCGGTGCAACTCCTGACCCTCGCTGGTCGAATAGAAGTGGTCTTGCTGAGCCTTGACGCACCTTTGGAGTTTGTGCTGCCCGGAGTTGTACCAGAGATACAGCAGCGACAGGATGACCACGGTCGTCACAGCGATTGGCACAAAGACCCGTCTTCTCATTGTTGACCCATCCTACGGTCCGGGGTTAGATCCGCTGGCCGCGACGTAGCGCACCCGTGCGCCGACCCCGTCGACGGGTTCCGTCCGGCTGTCCGGCGAGACGGTGGCGCCCCAGCCGTGCCGGTGACAATGGTGGCGTCGCCGAGCGCTCCACCCGGTTCCGACTTGCTCGACAGCATCTTGCGAGTCATGCGAATCGTCGAAAACGACTGCGATAAAAGGGCGTTGCGCAGCGCGCCGAAAACGCCATCGGCCACCACATCGAGGCCCTTGGTCACGATCCACTTCGTTTACCACTACCTTGACATCGCGGGTGGCTGAAGCCGCCGCCGGCTTCACGGTAAGTTTCGAACATGGCCGATGACAGAGTCCAGGTGAAGATCGGCGCCGGCGGGGTCGCAATGGTGACGATGGTGCGCGCCGACAAGCACAATGCGCTCGACCAGGCAATGTTCGAGGGCCTGACGAACGCCGCAGAGCAATTGGCGGGCGATGCGTCGGTTCGCGCGGTCATGCTACACGGCGAAGGCAGGAGCTTCTGCTCGGGGCTGGACATCGCCAGCTTCATGTCCGGTCAGGGCGGAACCGGGGTTCTACTGGAGCGTGATGGTGGCCGGCTGGCCAACTTCGCACAGCGGGTGGCCTACGACTGGTCGTTGGTACCGGCGCCTGTGATCGCCGCGATCCACGGGAACTGCTTCGGTGGCGGCCTGCAGATCGCGTTGGGCACCGACATCCGGGTCGCTGCACCTGAGGCGAAGCTGTCGATCATGGAAGTGAAGTGGGGTCTCGTTCCCGACATGGGCATCACGCAAACACTGCCGCGATTGGTCCGGATCGACGTCGCCAAGGAGCTGACGTTCAGCGGCCGGATCATCTCTGGCAGTGAGGCTTTGGCTATCGGGTTGGTCACGCGAAACGACGACGACCCGCTGGCGGCGGCCCTGGCACTGGCCGAGGAGATCGCGCAGAAGTCCCCCGATGCGGTGCGCGCCGCCAAACGCCTCTACGACGAGACATGGACCAGCCACGACGCCGCCACGGCACTCAAACGGGAGTCCGAGTTGCAGACTGCGCTGATCGGCCAGCCCAATCAACTCGCCGCCGTGGTGGCCGGGATGTCAGGCGAGCCACCGGTCTTCGTCGACCCCGTCTAGCCTGGCCGCAGCGTCACGGTGAGCCCCTTCTCGACCCAACGCCAGTCGATTCGCTCCTGTTCGAGGCGCACCCGCTCACCCAGCCCGCCTTCGACCAGTTCTGAATAGAGGTCGAACTCCTCAGGTGTCAGTCGGGTCAGGACCGACTTCGCGGGGCGGTCTTCGGTCCCCCAGCGGTCGCGGTGGGCCAGCAGCGTGTCGCGGTCCATCAGCACCGAGCGCGCACGCGGGAGCCACGCCCGCAGGCGGTCGAGAATGGCGAATCCATGCGTGTCGATGTCTCCCCAGTAGAGGACGTCGGCTTCGGCCAGCCAACGCAACCTACCGATGCTGTCGACTTCGAAACCCTTCCCCCAGAACACAATCCCGTCTTCGGGGACATCGACGCTCAGATAGCTGATCTCGTTCTCGACGATGACCGCGACGCGCGGTTCGACAGTGAGCCGGGCCAACTCCTCCGAACGCACCGCCAGCTCGGTAATCGGAGCCGGTAAACCGAGCGAAGCCGCGGGCCGCAGCCGCACCAATCCGGGCTTGCACCGCAGACCGAGATCGGCCAGAAACCCGGAGCCCGTCGCCGAGACACCAAGCATCGCGGCCAACACCGGCCGGTACCGCTCGGCGAATTTGGTGTCGACGCCGGGCGCATCGATCTGGCGAAGGTATTGCTGCGACTGACGGTGACTGTCGAGCCACACGTAAGCAGCGATCAGCCGTGGCATCTCGGGCGCCAACTCGAGCGCGCGATGCGGATGGCCGACGATCCACTCGCGAACCTGCGGGTGCTGATCTGCCAAAATCAGGAGATCGTCGAACCGGCGAACCATCGTCGTCACGCCCAACAAAGCCCAGGCTTGCGTGATCGAGGAGACCACGGCGCGGACGGGCAGCCGGTTGCGGCCGATCTGCCGGCCGCCGATTGACTGCCATTGCAAGGCGTAGCGGCTGTCGTCACGGCGGCCGGCATCCAAGGCCGCTACCCACCCGCGCGCGGCGGCGACGTCGTCACCGACCTCCGACGGTTTGGGGCCGCGCAGTGGCACCTCGATCGGCGCGAAGCGGTCGCCGTTGGCGTAGGCGCGCAACAGCGATCCGTCGTCCCACCGGCGTCTGACCCTGGCGGCAATGTCATCCGGCGTGGTCCACGTCGCGCTCATGGCGCCACTCCTCATCATCGGCGCCGCTCATGCGGCGCCTGTTGATGTCGTCGGCGCGGCGCTCATGACCGCCGTCCGTCACGTCGCGTCCGGTACTCCTCGATTGTCATCGTCTGCAGCCGAGAGAACGTTCCGCTCGGATTGTCGACGAATCCGATCGCCTTCACGTAGGGCTCGATGACGTGAACCTTCTGCAGCGGCGTCACGATGAGAAGTTGCAGCCCGAGCGTCGCGAAGAGGTCCAGCGCGTAGCGCGTCGAGACATCCGAGCCGCGCCCAAATGCCTCATCGATGACCGCGAACCGGAAGTCTCGCGACTTCTGCGCACCCCACTCGAGCCCGAACTGGTAAGCAAGGGAGGCCGCCAGGATCGTGTAGGCGAGCTTCTCTTTCTGCCCGCCGGACTTGCCGTCGGAATCGCTGTAATGCTCCCATTCGTCACCGGTCTCGGCGTCGCGCTCGGAGGCGGAGAA
>NZ_JBYCLD010000415.1:0-2426 GCF_057473725.1 Mycobacterium sp. TH-M11
GACACCGGACGCACCTGCCGGTCGGCGGTGTCATAGAGGCGCAGCGCCGGGCCGCGCCCGGGCAGGACCGGAACGGCCGGCGCGGACCACGATTGCATGCCCACGACTTTAAGGCCCCTCCTCTAAAGGACCGTCCGCCGCATCGCGTCCAGCAGGATCGGCGCCACATCGGGCCGGCACATCAGCAGGTCGGGCAGGTAGGGGTCGGGGCGGTTGTAGCGCAACGGCGACCCGTCGATGCGCGAGGCATGCAGGCCCGCCGCCAACACCACACCGGCCGGGGCTGCCGAATCCCATTCCCACTGCCCGCCAGCGTGCAGGTAGGCGTCCACGTCGCCGCGCACCACGGCCATCGCCTTGGCGCCCGCCGAACCCATCAGCACCGGCTCCACCGGCAACACCTCGCGGATGAGCCGAACCACCGCCGGCATCCGCGACGCGCTGACCGCGACCCGAATGGGATTCGGAGTCTCGGTCGGTGCTGGGGCCCGGGTGACGGTGTCGGTGCGGAAGACCACGTTGCTTCGGTTGTCGTAGGCCGGCAGTGACACCGCGGCGTCGGTGATGGTGCCAGAGCCGTCGGGGCCGCCACGCTGCCACAGTGCGATGTGCACCGCCCAGTCGTCGCGCCCCGGTGTGGTGAATTCGCGGGTGCCGTCGAGCGGGTCGACAATCCAGACCCGGTCTGACCGCAGCCGGACCAGGTCGTCCGGCGATTCCTCGCTGAGCACCGCGTCGCCGGGACGCGCATCACGGAGCCTGCGGATGATCAGCTGGTTGGCTCGGCCGTCACCGGTGTCGCCGAGGTGCCAGGGTTGAGCGAAGCCCACCTCGTCACGCACCGCCAGCAAGAGCTTTCCGGCGTCGACTGCCAGTTCGGCGGCCAACGCCGCGTCGGTCAGCGTCACGTGTGGCAGTATCCCCGACGCCGGACGGGGCCGAATTCGCGAGTGTGAGGTTTGGTAGGCCGGTAGCGAGTCAGGCTCAAGTGATCGCTGCAACACCTGATCGAGAGGTGTTGGTGCGGTATGGGGTATCACGCGGGGTTTCGGGGCCGTGGTGATCGGCGGGTACCGGATTTTGTGTGGGAGAGGTTCTGGGAGTCGCTCGGGTCGGGTTTGTCACCGACGGCGGCGGCGACGGTAGCTGGGGTTTCGGGGGCGACGGGCCGGCAGTGGGCTAGGTCTGCGGGGTATCAGACCAAAACCAAGCACTACGGCTTGCGGTATTCGCAGCAGGTCAAGGACGCGTTCTGGGGTGCGCTGCGCGGTGGCGCGACTCCGAGACAGGCCGCGGTGAACGCCGGCGTGTCAGAACACACCTGCCGACGTTGGGTCCAACAGGCTGGGTATGTGCCCAGAACCCCTGTCCCGGCTGGTGTTGAACCCGAATGCGCGTCTGTGCCGCCGGTGATGACGTTTGTCGAACGCTGCCGCCTGGAGGATTTGCTCGAGGACGGCTACACCCAAGCCCAGGCAGCCGACCTGCTGGGCCGGGATCGCTCGACGATCCATCGGGAGGCTTGCCGGGGCGTGACCAGCCCTGGTCGGGTGTATCGCGCCCGCACCGGCCAGGACGCCGTCGACGCGGCCCGAGCACGCCCCAAGCTGCGCAAGCTGGAGACGAATCCGGCGCTGCTGGCCGAGGTTGTGCGACGCTTGAAACGGCGGCACAGCCCGCAACAGATTGCGGGCCGGCTGCGCGAGGATTTCCCCGACGATCCGGAGATGTGGGTGTCTCACGAAACCATCTACCAGGCCCTCTACGTCCAACCCCGCGGGGAGTTGGCCCGCCTCGTCAAAGAGGCATTGCGGACCGGGCGTACGCGACGTAAGCCTCAGGGCCGCAACACAACTGAAGGGCCCGGCAAGATCAAGGACATGGTCAATATCAGTGAGCGGCCGGCCGAGGCCGACGACCGTGCGATACCCGGGCATTGGGAAGGCGACTTGATCATCGGCAAGAACCAGGCCTCCCAGATCGCCACCCTGGTGGAGCGGACCACCGGCTTTGTCCTGCTGCTGCACCTGCCCGAGGACCGCCGCGCGGCCACCGTCGCCGATGCCATGACCGCAAAGATCTCTGATCTCCCCGAGGTACTGCGTCTATCGCTGGCCTGGGACCAGGGCAAAGAGATGGCGCTGCACACCAAGATCACCGAGGCTACCGGCCTGCCGATCTACTTCTGCGACCCGCACAGCCCCTGGCAGCGCGGCACCAACGAGAACACCAACGGACTGCTCCGCCAGTACTTCCCCAAAGGCACCGACCTGTCGTTCCACGGCCCCGGCATCCTCGACAACGTCGCCGCCGAACTCAACGCCCGACCCCGCAAACGCCTCGGCTGGCGCACCCCCGCCGAAGAACTCGACCGACTACTGTCAGACCCGTCCACGTTTGTTGCAGCGACCGCCTGAATCCAAGCG
>NZ_JBYCLD010000416.1:0-4666 GCF_057473725.1 Mycobacterium sp. TH-M11
CCGTAGGTGTCGTGCAGGGTGAAGGCGTCCGTGCCGGACAGCACACTTGCACCGGATGCCTTGGTGGCCGCGGCCGCCTCTTCGAAGAGCCGCGAGCCCGATTGCAGCGTTCGGTTGAACGCTGCCTCCTCGGCGACCGCGATGCGGTTGATCCGGTCGAAGTCGGTGACCAGTTCGGGATACGACGGGCCCATCGCGTCGCGGACGCATGCCATCAGTTCACCGACGATCGGACCGTCGATGTCGAGCAGCCGGGCCGAGCGGATCACGCGTCGCAGCAAACGCCGCAGCACATAGCCGCGTCCGTCGTTGCCGGGACTGACACCGTCGGCGATCAAGATTGCCGACGTGCGACTGTGGTCGGCGATGATCCGGTAGCGCACGTCGTCGTCGTGGTTGCCGGCGTCGTAGCCGCGCGGGGCGCGCCGGGCCACCGCGTCGATGACCGGGCGCAGCAGGTCGGTTTCGTAGACGTTGGCCACACCCTGCAGCAGGCAGGCGACCCGCTCGATGCCCATCCCGGTGTCGATGTTCTTGCGCGGCAACGGTCCCAGAATCTCGAAGTCGTCCTTGCCGGCGCCATCCCCGCGTTCGTTCTGCATGAACACGAGATTCCAGATCTCGATGTAGCGGTCTTCGTTGGCTTCCGGACCGCCCTCGACCCCGAATTCCGGTCCGCGGTCGTAGTAGATCTCCGACGACGGTCCACACGGCCCGGGGATGCCCATCGACCAGTAGTTGTCGGCCATCCCGCGCCGCTGAATCCTTTCGACGGGCAGATCCGCAATCTCGCGCCACAGCTCGATCGCTTCATCGTCATCGAAATAGACTGTGGCCCAGAGTTTCTCAGGATCGAAGCCGTAGCCGCCGTCATCGACTTTGTTGGTCAACAAGGTCCAGGCCAACTCGATGGCTTCGCGTTTGAAGTAGTCGCCGAAGGAAAAGTTGCCGGCCATCTGGAAGAACGTGTTGTGCCGGGTGGTGATCCCGACCTCGTCGATGTCGGGCGTGCGGATGCATTTCTGGATGCTGGTCGCCGTCGGGTAGGGCGGCGTGCGCTGGCCGAGGAAGAAGGGAACGAACTGCACCATGCCGGCATTGACGAACAGCAAGTTGGGGTCGTCGAGAATCACCGATGCGCTCGGCACCTCGGTGTGGCCCGCGTTCACGAAATGATGCAGGAACCTCTTCCTGATCTCGTGTGTCTGCACTTCTCGGTTTCCTCTTCAGTCCTGCGGCTACCAGCTATTCGACCGCACTACAGTACCGGTCCGGCTTACCCGCCCCGACATGCGACGAGTCCGGCTAGCCCGGCACGAACGACAGCCGCACCGTGCGACGCGGGTTGTCCTGGTTAAGGTCCACCAGGACCACGCTCTGCCAGGTGCCCAGCAGCGGCTTTCCCGCCTGGACCGGCACGGTGATCGACGGCGCGACGATCGCGGGCAGCACGTGGTCGGCGCCGTGGCCGAACGACCCGTGCGCATGCCGGTAGCGGTCATCGCGTGGCAGCAACCGCTCCAGGGTGTCGATCAGGTCGTCGTCGGAACCGGCGCCGGTTTCGATGATCGCCACCCCAGCGGTTGCGTGCGGGACGAAGACATTGCACAGCCCGTCGCCGAGCGGAAAGCAGAAGGCGCGCACCGAGTCGGTCAGATCGACGAACCGTCGCCGCGCGGTGTCCAGCTCCAGCACATCGGTGTTCACCGGCCCAGCCTACGTAGAACTAACGGCTCTTGCCGATCAGCGCGGCACGCTGAAGGGTGGCCTGCGCCATCTTGACGTGCGCAGCGTCGACCAGGACACCGTCGACACCTACCGCGCCGAGGCCCTTCTTCTCCCCTTCGCGATAGGCCGCGACGTTGCGTTCGGCGAGCGCGATCTCTTGCTCGGTCGGCGTGTAGACCGCGTTGGCGACCTCGATCTGGGTTGGGTGAATCGCCCACTTGCCGGTGTATCCCATCAGCGCGGCGCGGCGCGCGTCACGCTCGTAGCCCGCCAGGTTGCCGTAGTCGGGGTACGGCGCGTCGATCGCGTCGATGCCGGCGATCCGGGCGGCGACGATCACCTTGTTGCGGGCGTAGGCCCAGAAGTCACCGGGGTATTCACCGAGCGGGTCGAAGTTGGTGTCCACCCGGGCGCCTTGGGACAACGAGAAGTCGCCGACGCCGAATATCAGCGCGTCCAATCGTGGGCTGGCGACGGCGATCTCCTCGGCGTTGGCCAGCCCCTCGACCTCTTCGATGAGCACCTCGAGGCGGATTTGGCGCGACAGGCCGAGTTTGGCTTCCAGCTGGGTGAGCAGCACGTCGACCCACCAAACGTCGCGCGCCCGAAGCGCTTTCGGGATGATGATGGTGTCGAGGTTCTCCCGGGCTCCGGTGACGACCTCGACGATGTCGTCGTGGCACCACTGGGTGTCGAGACCGTTGATGCGGATCGCGCGCGCGGTATGGCCCCAGTCGAGCTCGTTGAGCGCTTTGACCACTTTCGGACGCGCCGCCTCCTTCTGCGCCGGCGCGGTGGCGTCTTCCAGGTCGAGGAACACCAGGTCTGCCCGCGATGCGGCGGCCTTGGCGAACATGTGGTCGTTGGCCGCGGGGACGGCGAGCTCCGAGCGGCGCAGTAGTGACGTCATCCGGGCAGTCTCCTCACAGCACGCCGCGGGCGTGCAGGTCGTCGATATCGTTGCCGCCCAGGCCGAGTAGCTCGCCGTACACCTCGGCGTTGCTCGCACCGATCCGCGGGCCGAGATGACCCACGCGACCGGTCGCGCCGGAGAATCGGGGAACCGGGGCCTGGACGGTCATCGCTCCCAGTTCGTCGTCGGCGACTTTGACGAAGACTTCGCGGTGGGCGAGTTGCTCGTCGGCGACCAGATCGGTGATGTCGTATACCGGCGCGGCCGCCACCTCGGCGGCGTCGAAGATCGCCATCGCCTCCGCCAGCGTCTTGGTGGCCACCCAGTCGGCGACCACCTGATCCACTTCGCGGGCTCGTGACAGCCGTCCCTGCGGATCGGCGAAGTCGACGTCGTCGACCAGGTCGGCGCGACCGATGGCGCGAAACACCCTCAACGCCAACGCCGGTGAGCTGCCCGACATCGCCAGCCAGCGATCGTCGGCGGTGCGGTAGGTGTTGCGCGGCGCCGAGATGTCCCAGCGGTTGCCCGCCCTGGTGGGCACCAGGCCGAGTTGGTCGTAGCCCAGCAACGTCTGCTCCAAGAGGCGCGCGAGCGGGTCGATCAGGTTGATGTCGATCAGCTGCCCCGGCGCGCCGTGCACATCGCGGTGGTACAGCGCCATCATCACCGCATACGCGGCATTGAGGGACGCCACTCCGTCGGCAAGCATGAACGGCGGCAACGTCGGTGGGCCGCCCTGCTCGCCGGTGATGTTGGCGAATCCGCTCATCGCCTCGCCGAGCGTGCCGAAGCCGGGCCGTTCGCTCTTCGGTCCGGTCAGCCCGTAGCCGGTGATGTGCAGCATCACGATCTTGTCGTTGACCGCGCGCAGCGCTTCGTAGTCCAGGCCCCACTTGCGCAGGGTCGCCGGGCGCGTGTTGACGATCACCACGTCTGCGTGCGCGACCAACTGCCGCAGCAACGCCTGGCCTTGCGCGACACGCAGATTGAGGGTGATCGACCGCTTGTTGCGCGACAACGACTTCCACATCAGCCCGACGCCGTCGACCTGATTTCCCCAGGTGCGGATCGGGTCGCCACCGTCGGGTTGCTCGATCTTGATGACGTCGGCACCGAACTCGCCGAGGTAGGTGGCGGCCAGCGGTGCGGCGGCCAGTGTCGCGACGTCGAGAACCCGGATGCCTTCGAGCATCATGCGTTGACGGGCACGCCGGCCGGCCGTTGCAGTCCGAGGTGATCACGCAGCGTCGACCCACTGTAGGAGTCGCGGAACAGGCCGCGGTGCTGCAGTTCCGGGATCACCATCCGGACCACGTCCTCGAACGCTCCGGGCAGATGCGTTGCGGCCAAGACGAATCCGTCGCAGGCACCGCCGTGGAACCACTCCTCCATCTGGTCGGCGACCTGCTTGCCGGTGCCGACGAAACGCGGGCCTTGCAGCAGTGTGGCGCGGTGGCCGGCCAGGTCGCGCAAAGTGATTGGGCCGCCCTGGGAGGAGATGTGGGCGCGCAGGTTCTGCACCAGCCCGCGAATGCCGGATACGTTTTCGATGAGGTCGTCGGTGATCGGGTCGTCGAGATCATGTTTGGCGAAGTCGTAGTTCATCAACTCCGACAGTAGGGTCAGCGACGCCATCGGGTGCACCAGATCGTTGAGGAAGACCTGCTCGCGTTCCTTGGCGTGAGCCTCGCTCTCGCCGACCACCGCGTAGGCCATCGGGCAGAGCTTGACCGAGTCCGGGTCGCGGCCGGCGGCGGCGATGCGCTCCTTCTGGTCGGCGTAGTGGTTGCGTGCCACCTCGATGCCCGGATCGCCGGTGAAGATCAAATCGGCCCAGCGCGAAGCGAAGTCACGGCCGCGACCGGACGAACCCGCCTGGATGAGGACCGGCCGTCCCTGCGGCGTGCGTGGCACCGTGAGCGGCCCGCGCACCTTGAAGAACTCACCGTTGTGGTGCAGTTCGTGGACCTTGTCCGGATCGGCGTAGATGCCGTTGACCCGGTCGTGCAGGATCGCGTCGTC
>NZ_JBYCLD010000417.1:0-13051 GCF_057473725.1 Mycobacterium sp. TH-M11
AGCGGGTATGGTGATGCCCACGTGGCTGACGGGGCGGCGGTGACCGATCCTTGCGAACCGGCCACCGGAAAAAATCGTTCGATCGCGCCAACAACCGATGCACGGCAGGTGAATTCGGCTTACCATCACCGGGTGGTAGTCGAGCCCGAACTCGGCCGCTCTACGTCGAGCCAGCTGCAAGGTATGCCAGTAGGGCTGGCTATACCTGTCGGCTCCACCGAGCAACACGGTCCCCACCTGCCCTTGGACACCGACACCCGGATCGCGACAGCGGTCACCGGCGCGGTCGCGGCGAGGCTGTCCGGGGATCCGGACGTGATGTGGTTGGCGGCGCCGGCGATCGCGTACGGCGCGAGTGGCGAGCATCAGAGCTTCCCCGGAACGATCTCGATCGGTACCGATGCCTTGGCCGCCCTGTTGGTGGAGTACGGCCGGTCGGCGGCCTGCTGGGCGCGGCGACTGCTCTTTGTCAACGGCCACGGCGGCAATATCGCGGCGCTGCACCGGGCGGTGGCGCTGCTGCGGCGTGAAGGCCGCGATGCGGCGTGGTGTCCGTGTTCGGTGGCCGGCGGCGACGCTCACGCCGGACACACCGAAACTTCGGTGTTGCTGCATATTTCACCGTCCTACGTCCGTACCGACAGGTGGTGCGCGGGCAATGGCGCGCCGCTGGCCGAGCTACTGCCATCGCTGCGCAGCGGGGGTGTGGCCGCGGTCAGTGCGGTCGGCGTGCTGGGTGACCCGACCACCGCGACCGCCGAGGACGGCGAGCGGATGCTGGCCGAGATGGTCGATGACTGCCTGCGCCGGATCCGGCGGTGGGCACCAGCGGCCGACGGGATGCTCACGTGATGATCGCGGCTGACGGCGGGACCCGCGCGGCGGGTGCCGGGGGGCGGCGCTGATGGCCCAGGCGCGTTTGCCGGACGGATTTGCTGTGCAGGTCGACCGCCGGGTCAGGGTGCTCGGCCAGGGGTCGGCGTTGCTGGGTGGATCCCCGACCCGGATACTGCGGCTGGCGCCCGCCGCTCAGGACATGCTGGCCGACGGCCGACTCAAGGTCCGCGACGCGCTGAGCGCCGAGTTGGCGCGGACGCTGCTCGATGCGACCGTGGCGCATCCACGTCCCGCCGGCGGGCCGTCGCACCGCGACGTTACCGTCGTAATCCCGGTGCGGGACAATGCATATGGCTTGCAGCGGCTGGTCGGTTCGTTACGCGGCTTACGCATCGTGATCGTGGACGACGGGTCGTCGACGCCGATCCGCCATGACGATCTCGTCAGCGCGCACCCCGACATCGAAATTCTGCGGCATACGCAGAGCAAGGGTCCGGCCGCGGCCCGCAACACCGGCCTTGCCGCCTGCAAGACAGGTTACGTCGCGTTCCTCGACTCCGACGTCGTCCCTCGCCGTGGCTGGCTCGAAGCGCTGCTCGGGCACTTCTGCGACCCGACTGTGGCGCTCGTCGCCCCACGCATCGTCGGACTCGTCCAGACCGATCATCTGCTCGCGCGCTACGAGGCGGTGCGTTCGTCATTGGATCTCGGTCACCGTGAGGCCCCGGTGGTTCCCTATACCAGGGTCGCCTACGTGCCCAGCGCCGCAATCATTTGTCGCGCTGCAGCTTTGCGTGATATCGGCGGCTTCGACGAATCCATGCGATCGGGTGAAGACGTCGATCTGTGCTGGCGACTTGTCGAGGCCGGCGCTCGGCTGCGTTACGAGCCGATCGCCCAAGTGGCACATGACCATCGGACGGAATTACGGGACTGGTTTGCGCGCAAAGCATTTTACGGTGGTTCGGCCGCCCTGCTGTCGGTTCGCCACCCGGACAAGATCGCGCCGTTGATGATCTCGGGCTGGGCACTGATCGCCTGGATTCTGATGGCATTCGGCTCGGGTGTCGGCTGTCTGGCCTCACTTTTCGTTGCTGGGCTGACCGGTCGTCGGGTTGCGAAAAGCATGCAGGGTACCGAGACTCAGATGCGCGATGTCGTGACGGTGGCCGCCCGCGGGCTGTGGTCGGCGGCACTGCAGCTGGCGTCGGCGATTTGCCGGCACTACTGGCCGGTCGCGTTGGTAGCGGCGCTGCTGTTCCGCTCGTGCCGCCGGGTTGTGGTGGTCGCCGCCATCGTCGACGGCGTAGTGGATTGGGCCAGTCGCCGGCAAACCGCCGACGAGGACGCCCGGCCGATCGGGCTGCTGACATATCTGGTTCTCAAACGCATTGACGACCTGGCCTACGGGCTGGGCTTGTGGTACGGGGTGCTGCGGGAACGCAATGTCGGTCCGCTCAAGCCGCAGATTCGGGTCTGACTCCTGACCGCAGCTGCGTTGCACAGCGATGTGCTGGTCATTGGCGCCGGAAGCGCCGGGTCGATTGTGGCTAACCGGCTTTCGAATGACCCCAGCCGACGGGTGACGGTGCTGGAAGCCGGGCCCGGTCTGAGCGATCCGGTATTGCGCACCGAGACGGCGAACGGATTTCGGCTACCGATCGGCGCCGCCAGTCCGCTGGTCCAGCGGTACCAGAGCCGGCTCACCGACCACCCGGCCCGCCAGACGGCGATCGTGCGCGGTGCCACGGTCGGCGGGTCCGGCGCGGTCAACGGCGGGTACTTCTGCCGTGGCCTGCGGCGCGACTTCGACGGCTTCGGATTGCCGGGTTGGGCCTGGTCCGACGTCGTCGAGCATTTCCGCGCGATCGAGACCGATCTGGATTTCACCGGTCCGGCGCACGGCGATTCAGGCCCGATCCCGATCCGGCGTACGCGGGAAATAGTCGGCAGCACAGCGCTATTCGTCGACGCGGCGCTAAGTGACGGGTTCGGCTGGGTGCCCGACCTCAACGATGTTGCCGCGGCCGAGGCGCTGCCGTCCGGGGTCGGCGCAGTCCCGCTGAATATCGTCGACGGAACACGTATCGGGCCCGGGGCTGCGTACCTGCTGCCCGCGCTGGGCCGTGCCAACCTGTCGTTGCTGACCCGGACGCGCGCGCTGCGCCTGCTGGTGGCCGGTGGGCGGGCCGTGGGCGTGGCCGCCGTCGGCCCGGGCGGGCCGATCACCTTGACTGCCGATAGCGTTGTACTCTGTTCCGGCGCAATCGAATCCGCTCATCTACTGATGCTTTCCGGTGTCGGCGACGAGGCGATGCTGCGCGCCGCCGGAGTGGACGTGATCGCGCCGCTGCCGGTCGGCCTGGGCTGCAGCGACCACCCGGAATGGGTGTTGCCGACCGCCTGGGCGGTCGAACCGGAGCGGCCGGTGCTCGAGGTGGTGCTCAGCACGCCGGCGGACATCGAGATACGTCCCTACACCGGTGGCTTCGTCGCGATGGTCGGGGACGGTACGCCGGGTCATCCGGACTGGCCGCATCTCGGCGTGGCGCTGATGCGCCCGCGGGCCCGCGGCCGCATCACGCTGGTCTCGCCCGACCCGATGGTGCCGCCCGTTATCGAGCATCGCTACGACAGCGAGCCGGCCGATATTGCCGCGCTGCGGGAAGGCTGCGATTTGGCTCGTGAAATAGCCGGTCCGACAACGGAAATCGGTGAACCGGCCTGGTCAACATCGCAGCATCTGTGCGGCAGTGCGCCGATGGGTCGGGCAGACGATCCAGCAGCGGTCGTCGATCGCCGGTGCCGGGTGCACGGCGTTGAGGGTCTGTGGGTGATCGACGGGTCGGTGCTGCCGGCGATCACCAGTCGCGGCCCGCACGCCACCATCGCGATGGTGGCCCATCGGGCCGCGGAGTTCGTCTACTGACCAGAACGCGAGTCGCGTAGTCGGCTGTGTACGCTGGCTAGGCTGGACACGAGGAGGTGGTCCACATCGTCGATAACACCGATCCGCGCCCGGCACGTTCGCGGGCCCGGCTGCTGGAAGCCGCCACCGCGTTGCTTCGTGCCGGGGGCCCCAGTGCGGTGACTGTCGATGCGGTTACCCGTGGCGCCAATGTTGCCCGGGCCACCTTGTACCGCCACTTCCCCAGCGGAAACGATTTGCTGGCGGCGGCTTTCGGCGCGCTGATCCCGCCGGCGCCGATGCCGTCCGAGGAAGGTGCGCTGCGCGACCGGCTGATCGGGGTGGTTCTGGCATTCGCCCAATCAATCGCCGAGAGCCCCGGCATGGTGATGGCGATGAGTTGGCTGGCGCTCGGGCGTGACCTGGAGCAGTTGCCGGAATCGTCACAGACCCGCACATCCGACAGTCCCGCGATCAGCACGCTGCGCGAACGTATTGCCCAGCAATACGCCGCACCTTTCGACGCGATCTTCGACAGTCCAGACGCCGCGGAGCTCGGGGACATCGACCGCACCCTGGCGATCGCGCTGTTGATCGGCCCGGCGGTGCTGGGCCGACTGTCCACGTTGCCCGACTTCGACTACCGCGAATGCGCCCACGCCGCAGTCGACGGCTTCCTTCGTGTTCAGCGTGCGCAGGCGAAAGCGCTCAACCCACCACATGGCGAATCGGCAGGTGCTTGAGGCCGCCGACGAAAGTCGTCGAGATCAGCTGTGGGTTGCCTTTGAGCTCAATCGATTTCAATCGCGGCAGTAATTTGGTGAAAAAGGCTGATTACCTCCATGCGGGCCAGCGCGGCGCTCTCATTTGCCCTCTCATCTGTTATCTGCCGGGTTTGATCGCGACTGTTTTTGACACGTGTCACGCATAAGTCTGTGCGATCCTGGATTCGTTGATGCCAGTCTTCCGGCAATCCGTAGGCTGTCGTCTCGTGCCGATCCGATCGCCTCGCCGTCGACGAGCCTGGACCGTCCTACTGATGACGGCTCTGCTGGTGGCGGCCTGCGGGCAGGATGGCGTCGTCAAGCCGCGCAAGGCGGAACCGGCGTACGCGGGCCCGCTGGACGCCGGCGTCGTGCACACCGCGATGGGAACCATGCGCGGCCAAGTCGCCTCGGATTACCGCGTGTTCCAGAGTATTCCGTACGCGGCACCGCCAGTGGGGCCGCTGCGATGGCAGCTGCCGCGTCCGGCGGCGCGCTGGTCAGGGATGTTGGACGCCACGAAAGCCGGTCCGCAATGCATGCAAGACACCGGTCTGAAGCCGGGCGTGGGCAAGCCGACCAGCGAAAACTGCCTGACGCTCAACGTCTGGACTCCGCCGCGCGCACAACATGGCGAGAAACGCCCGGTGATGGTGTGGATCCACGGCGGAGGGTTCGTCAACGGCAGCGGCGACATCTATCACTCGCGTTGGCTGGCGGCCAGGGGCCATATCATCGTCGTCACGATCAACTACCGGTTGGGCGCGCTGGGTTTTCTGGCCCACCCGGCGCTGGGACCGCCCGGGACGGTCGGCAATTACGGACTGGCCGACCAACAGGCCGCGCTGCGCTGGGTGCGTGACAACATCGCCGCTTTCGGCGGCGACCCGAAGATGGTCACCATTGCCGGCGAATCCGCCGGTGGCATGTCGGTGTGCGACCACCTGATCGCGCCTGGTTCGGCGGGACTGTTCCGGGCAGCGATCATTCAAAGCGCGCCATGCCAGGCGCAGGCGGACCTGGCTTTCGCCGAACGGCAGAGCATCGATTACGCGATCGCGGTCGGCTGTCGCAATCCGGCCACCACGGCGCGGTGTCTGCGTGCCCTGCCGGCAACCAAGCTCGAACGTCCACCGTGGTACTACTTCCTGGGCGACTCCGATGCGCTCTCCGGCCCGGTGACCGGAACGGCGGTGCTGCCGGACAACCCGATGGCGGCGTTCGCGGCGGACAAGGCGGCGCGTGTTCCGGTGCTGATCGGCGTCAACCACGACGAGTTCACACTGTTCGCAGCGCTGCGAGCGTCGAGGCTGCATCGGGGAGTCGGCGTCGGCGAGTATCCGCAGATGCTCGCCGACATCTTCGGCGATGACAGCGCCCCGGTGGTGGCGCACTATTCGCCCGATCGTTATGGCGGAGACGTCTCGCTCGCTTACTCCGCTGCGGCCACCGACGGTGTCTTCGCTTGTACCACAGATAGATTCGTCGAATCGCTGAGCCGCAACGCGCCGGTTTACGCCTACGAGTTCGACGATCCGCACGCGCCTGAGCCCGATTTTCTGCGGCATGCACCCTTTCCAGTGGGGGCCAGCCACTCGCTGGAGTTGAGGTACCTGTTCAGCATGGGCGGTGCGCCGCCACTGGATCACGCGCAGCAGATCCTGTCGGATCAGATGATGAGCTATTGGAGTCACTTCGTCACCGACGGTGTTCCGCAGGCTGCCGGATTGCCCGGCTGGCCGGCCCAGGACGGCGACCCCGGGCACGACTTCTGGATGTCGTTGCGGCCCGGCGGGAATCAGGTGACCAGCGACTTCGAGACCGAACACCAGTGCCCGTTCTGGGCGACGATGAAGGGTGAATCGTGAGCACTCCCGAGCCCGGCCCGTTCGCTCAAGCGTGGGCGGCGGCCTTCAACCGTCTTGATGTCGAGGCGGTGCTCGCGCACTTTCACGACGACGTCGTCTTCACCTCGCCGGTCGCCGCTCGAGTAATCCCGGGATCTGGGGGAGTGGTGCGTGGGAAAGCGGCACTGCGCGAATACTGGAGCGCCGCAGCCAAGGTCATGCCGGATCTTCATTTCGACGTCCTGGCTGTGTACCGGGGCCAGTCGATTCTGGTGATCAATTACCGCAACGAGCGCGGCCAGTTGGTCAACGAGGTGCTGGAGTTCGACGGTGGACTGGTCCGCCGCGGGCATGGAACCTATCTGGATTAGTTGGCCGGCGTCACCCAGGTGGTGATGTCGGCGTGCACGACCTCTTCGCCGTTGCGATCGGTGACGCTGACCGGCACGACGACGTCCACGCCGTCGGTGATCCGAACGAACTCCGGCGGGTCCACTTCGGCGCGGGCCAACAGCGACGTGGTGGCCTTCCCGAGGTACTGAACGGTCATCGCTTTCGGTATCCAGCGATGGCTGCGGGGGACGGTCGCTTCCATCAGCATCCCCATCGCCACCTCGGCGGCATTACAGCACGCGATCGCATGCACGGTGTGCAAGTGGTTGTAGACGAAGAACCACTTGGGTACCCGCACCTCGGCCAGGCCGGGCTCCATCCGCACCACCTGCGGCAGCACCGACGCGAAGTAGGGGACGCGGGCCATCGCCGCGATCGAGAACAGGCGGCTGCCACCGGGGGTGCCCGATAGCCGCTGCCACGCCGCGTATGTGCTGGTCGAGCTCGTCATGCCGACCTACCTTACTCTTGAGTAAGGACAAGCCGCCCGCCGACGACCGCGTCCCGGCGACCGGTGGCCACGAGGATTTGGCCCATACCGCGATCTAGGGCATACTGTTCGGGTTGCCTAGAGCTGGGTTCAAGCCTGGCCGGGCATACGACCAGCGCCCACACGGGCGCGTCCGGTCCCAATCTGGTTCGTGATCAATTTCGGTCGCGGGCCGGGCTGCGTGAGGGCGACACACCCGACCGCGGGGGCCGGTGGACCAAGACAGGTAAACAGCGGCGCAACAACCGGGTGCCCGCCTGATCGGTGTAGACCGATCGGGCATCGGCGACCGGCAGGAAACCGGGTCTCGACCTGGAGAGTGAGGAAGCGTGGCGGGACAGAAGATCCGCATCAGGCTCAAGGCCTACGACCACGAGGCCATTGACGCCTCGGCGCGCAAGATCGTCGAGACGGTTGTCCGGACGGGCGCCAGCGTGGTGGGCCCCGTGCCGCTGCCAACCGAGAAGAACGTGTACTGCGTTATTCGCTCACCGCACAAGTACAAAGACTCGCGTGAGCACTTCGAGATGCGCACCCACAAGCGCCTGATCGACATCCTTGACCCGACCCCGAAAACCGTTGACGCGCTGATGCGCATCGATCTGCCCGCCAGCGTCGACGTCAACATCCAGTAGGAGAGCTGCGAGCAATGGCGAGAAAGGGCATTCTGGGCACCAAGCTCGGCATGACGCAGGTGTTCGACGAGAACAACCGCGTCGTTCCCGTGACGGTGGTCAAAGCCGGGCCGAACGTGGTGACCCGCATCCGTACACCAGAGGTTGACGGATACAGCGCGGTGCAGCTGGCCTACGGCGAAATCAGTCCACGCAAGATCAACAAGCCGCTGGCGGGTCAGTACGCCGCCGCCGGGGTCAACCCGCGTCGGCACCTGGCCGAGTTCCGGCTCGACGACGAAGCCGCCGCGGCCGACTACGAGGTCGGCCAAGAGCTGACAGCCGAAATCTTCGCTGCCGGAAACTATGTCGACGTGACGGGCACCTCCAAGGGCAAGGGCTTCGCCGGAACCATGAAGCGGCACGGCTTCAAGGGGCAGGGCGCCAGCCACGGCGCCCAGGCGGTGCACCGTCGCCCCGGATCCATCGGTGGATGCGCCACCCCGGCGCGGGTGTTCAAGGGCACCCGGATGGCCGGCCGGATGGGCCACGACCGGGTGACCACACAGAATCTGTTGGTGCACTTGGTCGATGCCGAAAACGGCGTGCTGTTGATCAAGGGCGCAGTGCCCGGCCGCACCGGCGGACTCGTCGTGGTTCGCAGCGCGATCAAACGAGGTGAGAAGTAATGGCTGGCATCAAGATTGACGTCAAGACGCCGGACGGCAAGACGAGCGGCTCGGTCGAGCTGCCGGCCGAGCTGTTCGACGCGCCGGCGAACATCGCGCTGCTGCACCAGGTGGTCACGGCGCAGCTGGCTGCCAAGCGCCAAGGCACGCATTCGACCAAGACCCGCGGCGAAGTCCGCGGCGGTGGCCGCAAGCCTTACCGGCAGAAGGGCACTGGCCGCGCGCGGCAGGGCTCGACGCGTGCGCCGCAGTTCACCGGCGGTGGTGTCGTGCACGGTCCGCAGCCTCGCGACTACAGCCAGCGCACCCCGAAGAAGATGATCGCCGCCGCATTGCGCGGCGCGTTGTCGGACCGCGCTCGCAACGGCCGCATCCACGCGATCACCGAACTGGTGGCGGGTCAGACCCCCTCGACCAAGAGCGCCAAGGGTTTCCTGGCCACGCTGACCGACCGCAGTCAGGTGCTGGTGGTCATCGGACGTAGCGACGAGACCGGCCTCAAGAGCGCGCGCAACCTTCCCGGTGTGCACATCATTTCTCCGGACCAGCTCAACACCTACGACGTGCTGCACGCCGACGACGTGGTGTTCTCGGTGGAGGCGCTCAATGCCTACATCGAGGCGAACAGCAAGACCACCGAGGAGGTTCGCACCTGATGGCGACCGTCACTGACCCCCGCGACATCATCCTGGCCCCGGTCATCTCGGAGAAGTCCTACGGCCTGATCGATGACAACGTCTACACGTTTCTGGTGCACCCCGACTCGAACAAGACGCAGATCAAGATCGCGATCGAGAAGATTTTCTCGGTCAAGGTGTCGGCGGTGAACACCGCAAACCGCCAGGGCAAGCGCAAGCGCGCCCGGAGTGGGTTCGGACAGCGCAAGAGCACCAAGCGCGCCATCGTGACGTTGGCGCCCGGCAGCAAGCCGATCGAACTGTTCGGCGCTACGGCGTAGCCGCGGAACAGGCGAGGATAGAGAGACTTAACAGACATGGGAATTCGCAAGTACAAGCCGACGACTCCGGGTCGTCGCGGTGCCAGCGTCTCCGATTTCGCCGAGATCACTCGCTCGACTCCGGAGAAGTCGCTCATCAAGCCGTTGCACGGCAAGGGTGGACGCAACGCGCACGGTCGAATCACCACGCGCCACAAGGGTGGCGGCCACAAGCGGGCCTACCGGGTGATTGACTTCCGCCGCAACGACAAGGACGGTGTCAATGCGAAGGTCGCGCACATCGAGTACGACCCCAACCGCACCGCGAACATCGCGCTGCTGCACTTCCTGGACGGCGAGAAGCGTTACATCATTGCGCCGCAAGGGCTCAAGCAGGGTCACGTGGTGGAGTCCGGCGCCAACGCCGACATCAAGCCGGGAAACAACCTGCCGTTGCGTAACATCCCGGCCGGTACGTTGATCCACGCGGTGGAGTTGCGGCCCGGCGGTGGCGCCAAGCTGGCCCGCTCAGCCGGATCCAGCATTCAATTGCTGGGTAAGGAAGGCGCGTACGCCTCGTTGCGGATGCCCAGCGGCGAAATCCGCCGTGTCGACGTGCGCTGCCGTGCCACCGTCGGCGAGGTAGGCAACGCCGAGCAGGCCAACATCAACTGGGGCAAGGCCGGTCGGATGCGCTGGAAAGGCAAGCGCCCCACCGTCCGTGGTGTCGTGATGAACCCGGTCGACCACCCGCACGGTGGTGGTGAGGGTAAGACATCCGGGGGTCGTCACCCAGTCAGCCCGTGGGGTAAGCCCGAAGGCCGCACCCGCAAGGCCAACAAGCCCAGCGACAAGCTCATCGTCCGACGCCGGCGCACCGGCAAGAAGTCTCGCTAGCGGCAGCCAGGAGAAACAGACATGCCACGCAGCCTCAAAAAGGGTCCGTTCGTCGACGGCCATCTGCTCAAGAAGGTCGACGTTCAGAACGAGAAGAACACCAAGCAGGTCATCAAGACCTGGTCGCGCCGTTCGACCATCATTCCTGACTTCATCGGTCACACCTTCGCCGTCCACGACGGTCGTAAGCACGTGCCGGTGTTCGTCACCGAATCGATGGTGGGCCACAAACTGGGTGAGTTCGCACCGACGCGCACCTTCAAGGGACACATCAAAGACGACCGGAAGGCCAAGCGGCGATGAGCACGGCTACTGAATATCCGTCGGCGACCGCCGTAGCGCGGTTCGTGCGGGTGTCGCCGACCAAGGCGCGCCGGGTGATCGACCTGGTCCGCGGCAAGTCGGTGACCGAGGCGCTGGACATCTTGCGCTGGGCGCCGCAGGCCGCCAGCGAGCCGGTCGCCAAGGTCATCGCTAGCGCTGCAGCCAACGCGCAGAACAACAATGGGCTCGACCCGTCGACGCTCGTGGTGGCCACCGTCTACGCTGACGGCGGTCCCACCGCCAAGCGGATCCGTCCGCGCGCCCAAGGCCGCGCATTCCGGATCCGCAAGCGCACCAGCCACATCACGGTGATCGTGGAAAGCCGGCCGAGCAAGGACGGGCGGAGCTCGCAGTCTGCGAGCGCCACCCGGGCCCGGCGCGCGCAGGCCAGCAAGGCTGCGAGCACGGCTCCGGCCAAGAAATCGGCGGCCGACAAGGCGCCGGCCAAGAAGGCATCCGCCGCGAAGTCCGCTGGGACTGAAGCGACTTCGGAAGCGAAGGAGGGCTCGAACCAGTGGGCCAGAAGATCAATCCGCACGGATTCCGGCTCGGCATCACCACCGAGTGGAAGTCCCGGTGGTACGCCGACAAGCAGTACGCGGACTACGTCAAGGAAGACGTGGCGATCCGCAAGCTGCTGTCGACCGGCTTGGAGCGCGCCGGCATCGCCGACGTGGAGATCGAGCGCACCCGCGACCGGGTTCGGGTGGACATCCACACGGCCCGTCCGGGCATCGTCATCGGTCGCCGTGGCACCGAGGCCGACCGCATCCGCACCGATCTGGAGAAGCTGACCGGCAAGCAGGTTCAGCTCAACATCCTCGAGGTGAAAAACCCTGAGTCGACGGCGCAATTGGTCGCTCAGGGCGTTGCCGAGCAGCTGAGCAACCGGGTGGCGTTCCGCCGCGCGATGCGTAAGGCGATCCAATCGGCGATGCGGCAGCCGAACGTCAAGGGCATCCGGGTTCAGTGCTCGGGCCGTCTCGGCGGCGCGGAGATGAGCCGGTCGGAGTTCTACCGCGAAGGCCGGGTGCCGCTGCACACGCTGCGCGCCGACATCGACTACGGCCTCTACGAGGCCAAGACCACCTTCGGCCGCATCGGCGTAAAGGTCTGGATTTACAAGGGCGACATCGTCGGCGGCAAGCGCGAGCTGGTTGCACCGTCGGCTGGAGCCGAGCGTCCGCGCCGCGAGCGTCCGTCGGGCACCCGCCCGCGTCGTAGCGGATCCGCGGGAACGACGGCGACCAGCACCGAGGCCGGCCGTGCCGCGTCGAGCGCCGAAGACACCGCAGCCGCAACGCCTTCCGAGGCGCCCGCTGCTGAGGCGCCCGCTGCCGAGGCGCAGAGTACGGAGAGCTGAATCATGTTGATTCCCCGCAAGGTCAAGCACCGCAAGCAGCACCACCCGCGTCAGCGCGGGATCGCCAGCGGCGGAACGTCGGTGAGCTTCGGCGACTACGGCATCCAGGCGCTGGAGCACGCTTACATCACCAACCGGCAGATCGAGTCCGCGCGTATTGCCATCAACCGGCACATCAAGCGTGGCGGCAAGGTGTGGCTCAACATCTTCCCGGACCGTCCACTGACCAAGAAGCCCGCCGAAACCCGGATGGGTTCAGGCAAGGGCTCGCCGGAGTGGTGGGTTGCCAACGTGAAGCCGGGTCGCGTGCTTTTTGAGCTCAGCTACCCCAATGAGCAGACCGCCCGGGAAGCACTGACCCGCGCGATTCACAAGCTGCCGATCAAGGCACGCATCGTCACCCGAGAGGATCAGTTCTGATGGCAGTGGGAACTTCGCCTGGCGAACTGCGCGAGCTCAACGACGAAGAGCTGATCGAGAAGTTGCGCGAATTCAAAGAAGAGCTGTTCAACCTGCGCTTCCAGATGGCGACCGGTCAGCTCGCCAACAACCGTCGGCTCCGCACGGTCCGCCAGGAAATCGCACGGATCTACACCGTGCTACGTGAACGCGAACTCGGCCTGGCTTCTGGGCCCAATGGTGAGGAGGCCTGATGGCTGAGGCGAAGAAGGCGGCCCCCGAGAAGGCAGCGGCGAACGAGGCTGGAGTCAAGGGACCCAAGCGCACCCCGGCCACCCCGAAGCCGCGCGGCCGTCGCAAGACCCGTATCGGCTACGTGGTCAGCGACAAGATGGAAAAGACCATCGTGGTCGAGCTGGAAGACCGTATGCGTCACCCGAAGTACGGCAAGATCATCCGGACCACCAAGAAGGTCAAGGTGCACGACGAGCACGGCGACGCCGGCACCGGCGACCGGGTTTCGTTGATGGAGACTCGTCCGCTGTCGGCGACGAAGCGCTGGCGCCTCGTCGAGATCCTCGAGAAGGCT
>NZ_JBYCLD010000418.1:0-4441 GCF_057473725.1 Mycobacterium sp. TH-M11
CCGGCGTCGCCGCCAGCGCCACCGGCGCCACCGGCCAGCGCATTGGTGCCTACGCCGCCAGTGCCGCCGGCACCACCGTCACCGAACAGCCACCCGCCGGCGCCCCCCGCACCACCAGCCGCGGCGGCAGCCCCGATACCGCCGACACCGCCATTGCCGAACATTCCGGCCATCCCGCCGACGCCGCCCGCACCGCCGTCAACCCCGACCGCCCCGGTTCCGCCGTCGCCGAACAGGAATCCGCCGTCACCGAGGTCGCCGAACAGACCCGAACGGCCCAGGATCGACTCGTTGGCTCCGGTGAACCCGTCAATGCCGTCGCCGATTAGGCTGCGCCCGAACAGCTCGATGAACGGCGTGTTGATCAGGCTGAGCAGTTGCTCGTTCTGGTGGATGAAGCCGTCAACGAGGTCGTGCAGTGGCAGGTAGAAGACATCGTGGTACCAGCCGGCAACCGCCGCGTCGAATGCACCGAGCGGATCCGACCAATCGATGTCGGCCGCCCCGAATCCGGGTGCCGCGGACGCCCCTGCGGCGGACGCGAGGATTCCGTCGAGAACATCGTCGGCGATATCCGCGTGCGCCACCGGCGTCATCCCGAACGCCAGGAACGCGGCAACCGCCGAGCCCCCGCCTACCCCACGACGCAGCCTGCGCGACTGCCCCTGACGGTCGCGACCATCCGAGAACCGACCTACCGGACGTGACATTCCCAGCCTTCCGTCAGAGCTGTGAAAAGACAACCCCTGCCACAGCAAACTATCAGTATTTTTACGTAGTTACATAACCTTACTTATATAGCTTGCACAACGGATTGCCCGAAATCATTGTCAATCTGTGCCATGAACTGGCCAATCGACCGCCTTATACAACAGTTCACCCAAGCCCCGCTGCGGCGAATAGCTGAATGAAAACTGAGTGAAATCACCGATTTCGAGCGCCATAGGCTCCATCAGGTTGATTTACGTCCATCTATACGGACCCGCCGGTGTCAGTCGGCGCACCGACCAACACACGCGTAGGCGCGGTTAACGCAGTCGATCTTTGAGGAACGCGATGTCGGCCTTGCGGCCGTCTTCGGCGGTCTCGCAGATCACCGGGGCGCCGGCGGCCTTGACCACCGCGACCAACAGGTCCGGGTCGATCTGGCCCGCACCGAAGTTGGCGTGCCGGTCCCGTCCGGAGCCGGGCGCGTCCTTGGAGTCGTTGCAGTGCACCAGATCGATGCGTCCGGTGATGGCCCTGATGCGCTCCACCGCGTCGGGCAGCGATTCCCCGGCCGCCCAGGTGTGGCAGGTGTCCAGGCAGAATCCGACGCCGGTGTCGCCGATCTGGTCCCACAGTTTGGCGATGGTGTCGAAGTGCCGGGCCATCGCATAGTCACCGCCGGCGGTGTTTTCCAGGTACACCGGGACAATGGTTTCCAGGCTGTCCAGGGCCTTGCGCCACCGCGCGAACCCGGCCTGCGGGTCGTCGTCATCGGCGGTCACGTGGCCGCCATGCACGATCACCGCGACCGCGCCGATGTCGGCGGCGGCGTCGCAGGTCTGCTGCAAGATGGTGCGCGACGGGATGCGCACCCGGTTGTTCGGGGAGGCGACGTTGATCAGGTACGGCGCGTGCACGTAAATCGGCAGCGCCGCCGCGCGAAGCTGCGCCGCGTCCTCGCGCGGTTTGGGGGGCTTCCAACTTTGCGGGTTGCCGAGGAAGATCTGCACCACGTCGGCGCCGTCGGCTTCGGCGGCCGCCAGCGGATTCTGCGGGCGCACATGGGATCCGATCAACACGGCGGCCAGCCTAGTCCGGTGACGACGCGGGCGAGGGACGAGCCCGCTGAGGAGCCGGACAATCAGCCCAGTTCGATCGGCCAGGTGTGCACCGGCTGGTTGGTGTGCATGTGCGTGCAGTAGCGGCTCAGCATCTGCGCCAGCGCGGCCGGCTGGCTCAGGCCCTGCGCCTGCAGGGCGCGGACTGTCGACACCTGCCAGGTGGCGCCGTTGCGTCCCGTTACCACCCGGTCGGCGATGATGCCGAGATACCGGTCGCTCACCTCGGCGGCCACACCCCACTCGTCGAGTCCTTGGCGGGAGAGTGGCAACAACTCGCGCCGGGTCAGTTCCGCCACGCTCACCTCTCCCCGCTCCGGCCAGAACAGCCGGGCATCGATACCGAGGCGCGCGGCCCGGCGAAAGTTGTCGTGCGCCACCGCAAAACTCATCTGCGTCCACAGCGGTCGCTGTTCGCGGGCCAGCCTGCGCAGCAGCCCGTAGTAGAACACCGCATTGGCCACCATGTCGGCGACCGTGGGACCCGAGGGCAGGACCCGGTTCTCCACCCGTAAGTGGGGTCTTCCGTCGACGACGTCGTAGATCGGGCGATTCCAGCGGTACACCGTGCCGTTGTGCAGCCGCAGTTCGGCCAGTTGCGGGGTGCGTCCCTGGGCCAGCTCGTCGGCCGGGTCCTCCTCGGAGACCTCGGGCAGCAGCGACGGGAAGTACCGCACGTTCTCCTCGAACAGGTCGAAGATCGAGGTGATCCACCGCTCGCCGAACCAGACCCTGGGCCGCACCCCCTGGTTCTTCAGTTCGTCGGGCCGGGTATCGGTGGACTGAGCGAACAACTCGACGCGCGTCTCGGCCCATAGGCGGTGGCCAAAGAAGTAGGGCGAGTTGGCGCCGATCGCCAGTTGCGGGCCGGCCAGTACCTGGGCGGCATTCCAGTGGTTGGCGAAGTCGGCCGGCGAGACCTGCAGGTGCAACTGCATGCTGGTGCACGCCGACTCCGGCGCGATGTTCTCGGCATGCAGGTTCAGCGGCTCGGGTCCGTCGATGTCGATGTCGATGTCTTCGCCCCGCGCGGCGAAGATCGAGTCGTTGAGTGCGGCATACCGCGCCGAATCACTCATCCAGTCACCGGCCAGATGCTCGGGCATCAGGGTCGGCAAGATGCCGATCATGACGATGCCCGCGTGGTGTGCGCGGGCTTTGGCCTGCGCGTCATTGAGGCTGGCGCGCACCTCGGCTTCCAGGTCCAATGCGGCCAGGGCCGTGAGCTGGCGAGGCGGCACGTTGAATTCGATGTTGTAGGAACCCAATTCGCGCTGAAACGCCGGATCGTCGATCGAGGACAACACGCCGGCGTTCGACATGGCCGGCCGGTAGTCGTCGCCGATCAGGTTGCCCTCGATCTCCATACCGGTCAGCGGCGGCTCACACTCGAAGCTGGCCTGCGCCAGCATCGTTTCGAAAACGTCCAGGCACTGCTGAATCTTGTGCCGGTATTGGCGGCGTTGGGTGCGGGAGTAGCTGGTGCCGTTGACTTCGTCCCCCATCTCAACGATGCAACCTGCTCTGCTGCCGGGCCGCAACCCGAGCCGCCCTCCGCGCCGAGCGTGAAGCCATCTTCACGCTCGAGGATCGAACGTGAAGCCACCTTCACGCTCGGCAGCCGACGCTCAGCAGCTGATACGAGAAAGGCCCCGGGGGAACACCCCCGGGGCCTCGCTCGTCGATAACTAGCGGTAGTCGCTGTACCCGTAGTCGTCCAGCGGAACCGCGGCACCGGTGGCGGCGCCGAAGTCCGGGCTGTAGTACTGATCCTCGTAGGACGGGATCGTGTACGCAGCGGCCCGGGCCTCTTCGGTGGGCTGCACGGCGATGTTGCGGTACCGGTTGATGCCGGTGCCGGCCGGGATCAGCTTGCCGATGATCACGTTCTCCTTCAGGCCCTGCAGCTTGTCGCTGCGGCAGTTGATCGCCGCATCGGTCAGCACGCGGGTGGTCTCCTGGAAGGAAGCCGCCGACAGCCACGAGTCGGTGGCCAGCGACGCCTTGGTGATACCCATCAGCACCGGACGTCCGGCCGCGGGCTCCAAGCCCTCGGCCACCACACGACGGTTCGCGGTCTCGAACTCGGCCCGCTCGGTCAGCGAACCGGGCAGGAACTCCGTGGCGCCCGAGTCGATGATGGTCACCCGGCGCAGCATCTGCCGGACGATCACCTCGATGTGCTTGTCGTGGATCGACACACCTTGGGCCCGGTAGACCTGCTGGACCTCGTTGACCAGGTGGATCTGCACCTCGCGCGGGCCCTGCACACGCAGCACCTCGTGCGGGTCCGCCGAGCCCTCCATGAGCTGCTGGCCGACCTCGACGTGGTCGCCGTCAGACAGCAACCGCTCCGAGCCGTCCTCGTGCTTGAACACCCGCAGCCGCTGACGCTTGGGCAGCTTGTCGTAGACCACTTCCTCGCCACCGTCATCCGGCACGATCGTGATCTTGTAGAACTTCTCGCCCTCTTCGAGCTGCACCCGCCCGGCGACGTCGGCGATCGGCGCCTTACCACGCGGAATCCGGGCCTCGAACAGCTCCTGCACACGCGGCAGACCACCGGTGATGTCGTCACCGACACCACCCTGGTGGAAGGTACGCATGGTCAGCTG
>NZ_JBYCLD010000419.1:0-1725 GCF_057473725.1 Mycobacterium sp. TH-M11
CGGGATGCGCCTCCGGGAGTGGAGTCACGGCGAATCCGACACGTAGTAGATCCGGTACGGTCGGCAACTTAACGCGCGGCCGCCCCTCCCGCTCGCCGGCAGCCCGCTCGTGCCGGTCGATGGCAAGCCAGTGCTCGGCCCTGACGAGCCCGGGCTGGCGTTCGGCCAGCCAATCCGCGGGATCGCCACCTGAGTCGACGGGAGCGACCGTCACCAGGTCGGCCAGCAGAGAATCCACGGTTTCCTGGGAGTCCTTCTTGTTCGTACCGATCACCCCGCTGGGGCCGCGCTTGATCCACCCGGCGACGAATTCATTACGGCTGCCGGCTACCCGCCCGGCAGTGTTGGGGATTGTCCCGCTTCGCTCGTCGTACGGCAGGCCCGCGATCGGGGTGCCACGGTAACCCACCGCACGCACCACGAACTGTGCGGGCAGGGTCTCTCTGGCACCGGTGTCCTTGGCGGTGAGCCGGCCGCTGGCGTCCATGACCAACTCGTTAGTCCCCAAAACGATGTTCTCCACTTTGCCGGATCCGGTGATCTCGATCGGCGACGTGAAAAACTTGAAGACGATCCGGCGGTGGCCGGGGCGCGGTGTACGACTTGCGTAGTCACGCAACAGCTTCAAATTCTGCCGGACCGACTTGCTCGCCGCAGCGATATCCTCGTCGGTGATGCCGTCGAGTTGCGCGGGATCGACCACGACGTCGACGCCCTCAAGCTCGCCCAGTTCACGCAGCTCCAGGTTGGTGAATGCGCTCTGTAACGGCCCCCGCCGACCGATGATCACGACCTCGTCGATTCCACACGGGCGCAACGCCTGCAGTGCATGATCTGCGATGTCGGTCGCGGCAAGCGCCTCGGGATCCGTCACCATCATCCGGGCGGCGTCGAGTGCGACATTGCCGTTGCCGACCACTATCGCCCTCCCCCGCGACAACTTGGGAGACAACATCGCACACGACGGATGCGCGTTGTACCAGCCGACGAAGTCGACCGCAGACACGCTGCCCAACAAGTCTTCACCGGGGATGTTCAACGGCCTATCGGCTTGCGCTCCAACGGCGTAAATTACCGCATCATAGTGCTCCGCCAGCTCGTCGGCCTCAATGTCGCGTCCCACCATGACGTTACCGAACAGTCGGAATCGCTGGTCCTCGGCGGTCTTCTCGAATTGTGCGGTCACCGACTTGATCTTGGGATGGTCGGGCGCCACACCGGAACGTACCAGGCCCCATGGGGTCGGTAACATCTCCAGCACATCCACGCGCACGTCGAACTCGTCCGACGCGTCGGCAGCATTGAGCAACGCCGACGCCGCGAAGAATGCCGACGGCCCGGAGCCCACGATGGCAACGCGGTAGTGACGCATGATCAATTACCTCTGAACCGGCACGAAGCCGGTGTCTTCGGGGACGTCAAATGTGTCATACCTGCGATGATTCCCCGTGCCGAACGCTCCCGGTAGCGGTCGACGCCTTGTGAAGTCACAAACTTCCGTTGTGGCCGGTCTTCGCGGGGTGACGGCAGCGCGAAGTTCGCGAGATTACTTCGAAAGTGGTCGGGGTGTCCTGCATACGGTGCCGTATCGACTGCGCCGTCAACGATCTTGTGCTTTCATCGGGCATGCCGCTCAGTTCCCGCATGCCTGAGCTCAGCGCGTTCGAAATCTTTCTGGCACTGGCCCAGACGGGCAGCCAAGGCGGCGCGGCGCGCCAACTCGGA
>NZ_JBYCLD010000420.1:0-3735 GCF_057473725.1 Mycobacterium sp. TH-M11
GAGTTGGGGCCCAGCGGAATTCGGGTCAACTCGATCCATCCGGGGCTGATCAAGACGCCGATGACAGAGTGGGTGCCCGACGACATCTTCCAGACCGCGCTCGGTCGGGCCGCCGAGCCCAAGGAAGTGTCCAACCTGGTGATCTACCTGGCCAGCGACGAGTCCAGTTATTCGACGGGTTCGGAGTTCATCGTCGACGGCGGGTGCACGGCGGGGCTGGGACACAAGGACTTCTCCGCGGTCGACACCGGGCAGCAGCCCGAGTGGGTCACCTAGGACGCGACTGCTCCAAATAGGTGGCCAGCGCGTTGGTCAACCCCTGTCGCGCCTCGTCGAGGTCGGCATACGAGCCGAGTTGACGTTCGGAGACCAGGCCGCGCATTGCGCCGGGGATCAGGGCCGCTACCTCGCGGACGCGCTGTGGGTCGACGCCCAGATCCGCGAACGCCCGCTGGCAGGTTTGCTGCCAACTCTTGCCCCACGAGAACAGCTCGGCAGCGGTCCGCGGAAAGAGGCGCTCCAACTCGTCGGGTTCGCGGGGCAGTGCTGAGCGCAGATTCTCGATGGCACGCGAATCTCGGGACGCCAGACCGTGGTACAGCGTGTCGATAATCGCGGCGAGTCGCTCTCGCAGCGGCGCGTCGGGCTCGGCGCTGGTGAATGCCGACATCGTCGCGTCACGCCGTTCGGCGGTGCGATGTAGCACCGCGGCCCAGAACCCGTCGACGTCGCCGAACTGGTATTGCACCGCGCCCCAGGTGGCGCCGCTTTCCTTGGCGATCCGGCTTGCCGATACCGCGCCTGGATCGCCGGACGCCAGCGATCGCACCGCAGCGTCCAGCATCGCCTCGCGGGTGGCCAGGCCACGCTTGTTGCTGCGCCGCTGTAGGTCGGCAGTAGCCATGCTCAGCATCGTAGCCGCTCGCCAAGGTTTCATAGCGGCCACTATGAATTTGCAGCACCGGTCGTTACTATCCGAGACATGGCTAAGCCGCCACTGTCGATGAAGCCGACCGGCTGGTTCCAAGTCGCCTGGTCCGACGAGATCGGCGTCGATGACGTCCACACGATGACCTACTTCGGCCAGGAGATGGTCGCCTGGCGCGCGGAGTCCGGCGTGCTCACCGTGATGAACGCCTACTGCGAGCACCTCGGCGCGCACCTCGGTTTCGGCGGCAAAGTCGTCGGCGACGTGTTGCAGTGCCCGTTTCACGGTTGGCAGTGGAACCACCAGGGCCGCAACGTCTGCATCCCGTATCAGGATCGTCCCAACCGAGGCCGCCGCATCACAACCTATCCGGTGGTGGAACGCAACGGGTCGGTGTACATCTGGCACGACGTTGCGGGCCGTGAACCGTACTTCGACGCGCCGGATATCTTCACCGGCTTCCACGACGGCAGCAGCGCCGCCGACTACTATCCGCAGCAGCGGTTGTATCGGCAGCGCCTGCAGATGCACCCGCAGTACGTGCTCGAAAACGGCGTCGACTTCGCGCATTTCAAGTACGTCCACAACACGCCGATCATTCCGGTGTTCACCCGCCACGACTTCGCCGGGCCGGTTTCCTTTGTCGATTTCACCATCACCTTCGAAGGCGACGACAACCAGAAGATCGAGGACATCGATAGCCGGGTCGAGGCCATCAACGGCGGACTGGGTATCGCAGTGACCAAGAGCCACGGCATGATCGACAACCGCACGATCTCGGCGGTCACCCCTGTCGACGAGTCCACCTCCGACATCCGATTCATGGTTCACATCGGCCGAACCCCGGGCAAAGACTCCGAGCGTGCCGAAACCAAGGCCCGCGAGTTCGGTCAGGAAGTGATCCGCCAGTTCGAGCAGGACGTCGAAATCTGGCGGCATCAACGGTATTCGGATCCGCCGGCGTTGGCCACCGCAGAGTACGAGGGTTTCACCGCAATCCGTACCTGGGCCAAACAGTTCTATCCCGATGGCACCGGTGGCAGTGCCGCCGAGGTCTACGCCGCATCGAAGAAAGGCTGAACCGAATGAATGCACCGCTGCGCGTGTTCCAAGTAGCCACCGGCAATGTCGGTTCGGAGATGATCAAGCGCATCGCACTTCGGCCCGACCTGGAACTGATTGGCGTGCACTGCTACTCGCCGGAAAAGATCGGCAAGGACACCGGCGAGCTGGCCGGCATCGCGCCGAACGGAGTCAGGGCGACCGGCAGCATAGCGGAGATCATCGCGGCCAAGCCGGACGTGCTGACGTTCCACGGGGTGTTCCCTGACGAAGATCTGTACGTGAAAGTGCTCGAGGCGGGTATCAATATCGTCACCACCGCCGACTGGATCACCGGCTGGCACCGCGACACCAACCACCCACACCCCTCCGGCAAGCCGGTCAGCCGTATCCTGCAGGATGCCTGCGAGAAGGGCGGCGCCACCTTCTACGGGACCGGCATGAACCCGGGGCTGAATCAGATTTTGGGCGTGGTGTGTTCGGCCGACGTCGCCGAGATCGAGAACGTCACCACGATCGAGTCGGTCGACGTGTCCTGCCACCACTCCAGGGACACCTGGATCGAGGTCGGCTACGGCCTGCCCGTGGACGATCCCGAAATCCCCGGCAAATTAGAGAAATTCACCCGCGTGTTCGCCGACTCCGTTTTGATGATGGCCGACTGTTTCGACCTGACCCTGGACGAAGTGAAGTTCAGCTACGAACTCGGCGCCTGCACCAAGGACGTCGATCTGGGTTGGTACACGTTGCCCAAGGGATCGTTGGGCGGCAACTACATCAAGTACCAGGGCATGGTCGATGGTGTCTCGCGGGTCGAGACGCATCTGGAGTGGCAGATGACGCCGCACACCGACCCGAGTTGGCACATCAAGGGTTGCTACATCACCCAGATCAAGGGTGATCCTTGTGTTTACAACAAACACATGATCTTCCCGAAGCCCGGAGTCGACCTGTCCGACACGGCGAACTTCGCGTCCATCGGCATGACCGTCACCGGCATGCCCGCGCTGGCGGCCATCGCCGGCGTCGTCGCGGCCCCGCCGGGTCTGATGACCAGTGCCGACCTGCCGCTGCGCGGCTTCGCCGGTCGCTTCACGCGATAGCTCCCGGTCGATCGCCGCGACGCGCGGTATCGGTACGGAGTATTTACGCCCAAACCGCAGAGCGTGACAGCGCCGTAACATTCCCGGAACCGATCGTCCTTAATGTCAGCCCAACGACCAACTGACCACGACGGCGATGGGGAATCAATTGAGCGGCAATGCTGCGCGGCTTCAGGCAATTACCAAGGTCGAGGCGTACGTTCCCCCCGCGATCAGCTTCGACCCCGGCGAGGAGCCTGGAGAGATTTTCGGGTCGAATGTCTTCACCAAAGCCGAGATGCAGGCGCGGTTGCCCAAGGGGACGTACAAGTCCGTGGTGGCCACCATCGACAAGGGCGCCAAACTCGACCCCGCGGTCGCCGACGCGGTCGCGGTGGCCATGAAGGACTGGGCGCTGGAAAAGGGCGCCACCCACTACGCGCACGTCTTTTACCCGATGACCGGGCTGACCGCGGAAAAGCACGACAGCTTCCTCGAACCTGTCTCCGACGGACAGAGTCTTGCCGAATTCGCCGGCAAGACCCTGATCCAGGGTGAGCCCGACGCCTCGAGCTTCCCGTCCGGCGGGCTGCGCAGCACCTTCGAGGCTCGCGGCTACACCGGCTGGGACGCGACCAGCCCGGCCTACATTCTGGACAATCC
>NZ_JBYCLD010000421.1:0-4200 GCF_057473725.1 Mycobacterium sp. TH-M11
TGCCATGGTTGTTGCTCGATCGGCGGGCCATGAAGGTGACCGCTACGCATGACGAAACCTGGCTTCGTATCGTGGACGTCGAAACCACCTTGGCTGCTAGGCAATACGGTGATGGCACCGAGGTTACCGTCGAGGTCGACGACCCGCTGTTGGCCCAGAATTGCGTGACGCTGAGCATCACGCCAGCCGGTGCCGCACGAACCGATCGGCGCCCTCAACTGCGGGTCGGCGTCGCGGGACTCGCCGCCGTGCTACTCGGTGAAGCGACCTGGCAGAGTCTGTCGACAGCAGGGCTCGCCCGCGCCGATGCCCCGGCGCAGCTGGTGGCCGCCGATCGATTGTTCGCAGTGCACCAGGCGCCGCACGCCGGATTCTTCTTCTAGGACACTATTTTTCGGCCTTCGCGTGGCGGCGCGCCAGGAGCTTTCGCACCGGCCGTAATTGCTCCTCGTCGCGGCCCGGCGCCCACAGTACGACGGCCGAGAGCCAGACGCGCGCGAGGACAGGCCGGCCAGCGCGAAGTCGTCGTCGGGCCTCGACTCGGTCACAGTGTCGGCCACCCGGCACCTCCCCGCGATTAGTGTGAGACTGCCAGTCTCTAACAGAGACTATTAGTCTTTTTTTCTTGCCGACGGACGTTTGCCGGCTGATCGACGCAATAAGCATCGACGCAATAAGATTGGGTGGTGAACACGCCGACCGTCGTCCGGAATCAGATCGGGCGCGTGTCGCGTTGACGGATTTCAATGCGAGCACCACATCAGCTGATCCCGGCCCGGCGGGTTGCCGGTAGGCCTCATCGTCCACGTAGGAGCACAGCAGTGACTGAGCGTTCGAGCCGCGACAGATTTCGGGCCTTTGAAGCGGGCAGCGTCATCGCGGGCGTACAGGGCGCCCTGCCGGAGAATCGGTACCAGCAGGAAGACATCACCGAGATGCTCGCCCGGCTCCCGGCGTTCAGGGATCACGGCGACCTGCTACACAAGTTTCACGCGAGCTCCAGGGTCGAAAGTCGCTACTTGGTCCTGCCGCTTGATCAGTACGCGTCGCTGACAGATTTCGGCCGCGCGAACGACATCTGGATCGAGAATGCGGTGGAACTCGGCTGCGCCGCGATATCCGCCGCGCTCGACGAAGCGGGATTACGGCCAACCGATGTCGACGTGGTGATGTCGACGACAGTCACCGGCCTGGCGGTGCCGTCTCTGGAGGCGCGCATCGCGACCCGGCTGGGACTTCGCCCCGATGTGCGACGCGTGCCGATGTTCGGCCTCGGCTGCGTGGCCGGAGCCGCCGGGGTCGGCCGGCTCAACGATCACCTTCGTGGTGCGCCTGACGATGTCGCGGTGCTGCTGTCAGTGGAGTTGTGCTCGCTCACCTTCCCCGCGATGACCCCGTCGCCGGCCTCCCTGGTGGGGACGTCGCTGTTCGGCGACGGCGCGGCCGCCGTCGTCGCGGTTGGGGCGCGCCGGGCCGAGCAGATCGGCGCCCGCGGTCCAGAAGTGCTGGGGTCGCGTAGCCACCTCTACCCGGATTCGCAGGACACCATGGGCTGGAGCATCGGGTCCACCGGTTTCGGCCTCATCCTCTCCCCCGATGTCGCCGGTGTCGTAGAGCAGTATTTGGCCGACGACGTGGCCGGGTTGCTGGCCGCCTACGGCCTGGGGATTACCGATGTCGCCGCGTGGGTCAGCCACCCGGGCGGCCCCAAGGTCATCGAGGCAATCGTGGCCTCAATCGGATTGCCCAGCGATGCTTTGGAATTGACGTGGCGCTCACTGGCCGAGGTGGGCAACCTATCGTCGTCCTCGGTGTTGCACGTATTCCGCGATACGATCGCCAAACAGCCGACCGCCGGCAGTCCCGGAGTCATGCTCGCAATGGGCCCCGGATTTTGCTCCGAGCTCGTCATGCTGCGCTGGAGGTGACACGGCCATGATCTGGTACGCGTTGCTTGTCGGCGCTGTCGCCGTCGAGCGGCTCGTCGAAGTCTTTGTTGCCCAACGAAACAGGGCTGTCAGCAAGGCGCATGGCGGCGTCGAGTTCGGCGCCGGACATTACCCCGCGATGGTGGCGCTGCATTTCAGCTTGCTTGCCGGGTGCTTGATCGAGCCGATAGCATTGCATCGCAGCTTCGTTCCCGCGCTGGGATGGACGATGTTCGCGGTGGTGCTGGCAGCGCAAGCGTTGCGCTGGTGGTGCATCACCACTCTGGACTATCAGTGGAACACCCGCGTCATCGTGATCCCCGGCGCGAGCAGAGTCACCGGCGGCCCTTATCGGCTGCTATCTCACCCGAACTACGTCGCGGTGATCGCCGAAGGCGCGGCACTGCCGCTGGTGCACTCGGCTTGGGTTACCGCACTGGTGTTTTCGGTGCTCAACGGGTGGCTGCTCAGCATGCGGGTCAAAGTGGAAAACGCGGCGCTGGCCAGCCTGAGCTGATCGGCCTTCTGGGGCTCTTCTCACTCTCGATGCGCCGACGCGTAGAGACGGTCAGGCGACCAATGGCCTGGGCGTGTCCACGATCGAATAGTCGCTGGCGTCGCCGGAGACAACGCGACTGTGCTCGCCGTTGACGCTGACCGGTATGTCGCCGGCCAGAGTGATGCGGTGCATGACGCGGCGCTGGGTGCCGTAGTCGGAGACGGCATAGTGCTGTGTCGCGCGGTTGTCCCACATCGCGACGTCTCCGAGTTCCCAGTTCCACCGAATCGTGTTCTCCAACCAGATGATCCGGTCTTGGAAGATCCGGAACAACGCCTGCGACTCGGCGCCATTGACGCCGAGGACGGCCTTGACGAAGTTGCCGAGCAACAGCGACCGTTCCCCGCTTTCCGGGTGTACGCGCACCACTGGGTGGTGCGTCTCGTAGTGGGTCGAGTGAAACTGGTTGGCGTACTTCAAGACGGCCTCGGGGTCAGCCTCGAGCGCGGCCAGCTTCGCCGGGTCGACCTGGGCGTAGTCGAATGCGTTGTTGTGCATGGCCCACAGCCCGTCTGCGAGCTGTTGCAACGGCTGCGGCAACTGCCGGTAGGCGGCCACGGTGGACGCCCAGGTGGTGGTGCCGCCGTAGGCCGGTAGTTCCACCGCGCGCAGGATCGACGCCTTCGGAGGCCGGTCGACAAAGGTGACATCGGTGTGCCACTGGTTGGCGCCGCCACCGTTGATGGATTCCAGCCGCATCACCCGGCTGCCGTCGAACTTCAACGTCGGGTGCGGCGTCGTGGGAACACCCAGGCTCTCCGCGAATGCGTAATGGGCGTCGTCGTCCAGGTGCGTCTGCCCACGGAAGAACACGACCTTGTGGGTGATCAGCGCTGCGTTGATCGCGGCCGCGGTGTCAGCATCGAGCGCGCCGAGTCGGACGCCGTCGATACGCGCACCGATGTTCTCGCCGAGTTTCACCACCTGAAGTTCACTGCTCACGACTGCTCCTAAACTCGAAGTCTCAAGTGTAGGCATCTGTCTACGCTTGCTGCTGTCCGCTAATGTACACAGATGGCTACGGCGAACGCAACAGTGACGGCCACCACGAAGCCAATCGGCAAAGACGAGGTCCGCGCCGCTGTGCTGCAAGCGGCCAGTGAGTTGTTCGCCGAGAAGGGTCCGGCCGCCACCTCCATTCGGGAAGTCGCCACCCGGGCCGGCGTGAACCACGGCCTGCTGCACCGCCATTTCGGGAGTAAGCGCCAACTACTGGCGGCGACGCTGCAGCATCTCGCCGACTCCGCAGCACGCCTCCGCGCGTCAGGCGCAACGCGGGCGGAGATCGAAGCCGCCTACGAATTCCAGGCCCGCGTCATGGTGCGCTCGGCGCTCGACGGCTTCCCGGTCGAGGAACTCCAACAACGCTTCCCCGGCATGGAGGCCTTCCTGCGACAGGTGCAGGCCGGGCACACCGATGATCGGACGGCGCGGTTGCTGGCCGCGCACGGCATGGCCTTGCAGATCGGCTGGGGCCTGATGGGTCCCACGCTGCGGGTCGCGTTCGGGTTGCACGACCTCGATGACACCGAGATACGTACGGCGGTTGCCGAGCAGATCTCTAAAATTATTGCCGCCCAGTAGGAGCGGGCCATAATCACGAATTAGTGATCGGTCGTTGCGTCCGTGACTTCCGATGTGGGTCTGTGACCTGATCGTGGCCGGCATGTACCCCTTGCTGGATTATGTTGACCACTCGGTTGATCGACGGCG
>NZ_JBYCLD010000422.1:0-1607 GCF_057473725.1 Mycobacterium sp. TH-M11
TGTGTGCGTGTCGGTACCGCACTGTTGGGTCAACGACCGCTAGCGTCACCGTCAATAGTCACTCCAGTCACATCTTCATCACAGAAACCCCAATCCCCAGAGTACTAAGTCCCCAGAGCTGTAGAAGGGTCCAGCGATGAGCACATTGCACAAGGTCAAGGCTTACTTCGGGATGGCTCCCATGGAGGACTACGACGACGAGTATTACGACGACCACGGGCCGGCCCGAAGCGGCAGCTATCCGCGGCAGCGATTCGCCGATGACGGATACGGGCGCTACGAAGGGCGCGAGTACGACGACCCGCGCGGTGAGCCCGCCGAGTACGGTGCCGGCAGCTATCGCGGCGGCTACGCCGACGAACCGCGATTCCGCGGACCCGACTACGACCGCGCTGAGTCGGCCCGGCCGCGGTTCGGGTCGCTACGTGGTTCCACCCGCGGCGCACTGGCCATGGATCCACGCCGGATGGCGATGCTGTTCGACGAGGGCAGCCCGCTGTCGAAGATCACCACGCTGCGGCCGAAGGACTACAGCGAGGCCCGCACCATCGGTGAGCGGTTCCGCGACGGCACGCCGGTGATCATGGACCTGGTCTCGATGGACAACGCCGACGCCAAGCGACTGGTCGACTTCGCGGCCGGGCTGGCGTTCGCGCTGCGCGGTTCATTCGACAAAGTCGCGACCAAGGTGTTCTTGCTCTCACCGGCCGACGTCGATGTCTCCCCCGAAGAGCGCCGGCGCATTGCCGAGACCGGGTTCTACGCCTACCAGTAGGCGCTCGGCGCGCTCGGGTCGCAGCCGGTAGGCTGACATTCGCCCTGCTCGAACGCAGCGGGGGCGGTCGCCAAGGTCACATCTTCATCACTAAGGTCGGGCTCTCGTTGACGCATTTGTTAAAGCTCGTCGGGGTTGCGCTGTTCATCTTCTGGCTATTGCTGATCGCGCGCGTCGTCATCGAGTTCATTCGGTCGTTCAGCCGGGATTGGCGCCCACGCGGATTGACCGTGGTGGTGCTCGAAGTCATCCTCTCGGTCACCGACCCGCCGGTAAACCTGTTGCGACGACTGATACCGCAGCTCACCGTCGGTGCGGTACGTTTCGACCTCTCGATCATGGTGCTGCTGCTGGTGGCCTTCATCGGCATGAAGATGGCGTTTGACCACGCCGGGCCATGAAGCGGCTGGCGGCGCGTAGCGCCGTGTATCGCCGCCCCGACGGAGTTAGCTGGAGATCGGTTATAGGTCACAGTAGGGGCGGATTTGTTACCTCTTAATCTGTGAAATTCGGTCTTATTTATTGACCGATTCGGCAACCCGCGGGTCTGGTGTGACAGGATGGGCCGCAGTTGCAGTATAGCTACGACACCGTCCAACCCGTTCTACACTTTCCTGGTCGGTACGACCGTCCACACTCAAGGGGGCTAAGAATGCCGCTGACACCCGCGGACGTCCACAATGTGGCGTTTAGCAAGCCGCCGATCGGCAAGCGTGGTTACAACGAGGACGAGGTCGATGCCTTTCTCGATCTGGTCGAGAACGAGCTGACCCGTCTGATCGAGGAGAACTCCGACCTGCGCCAGCGGGTGGCCGAGCTGGACGAGGAACTG
>NZ_JBYCLD010000423.1:0-22541 GCF_057473725.1 Mycobacterium sp. TH-M11
ACTGGAAGCAAGACCCCGGACAAACTCAAGCGAGTACTGGCCGACCTCTCACAGAAGCCGGAATCGGTGCAGCATTGGCACACCGACAAGGCGCACCTCGACTCCTTGCTCGAGCAGCTGACGAAGAAGCCCGGTGTGCACGCGGTGCATGTCTCCGCGCGTCACAAACCGACACCCGCGCCGGATCGTCCGCGCTGGAACTGATGATCCCGCGCGTACCCTACGGCGAATTCGGGGATGCCGCGATCACCAGGTAGGGCACACCGATGCGATCAGCGGCCCAGACCGCCGCCACCGCTGTTGCGGGGCCGCAGAGCAGCAGAATCGTATAACTCGCCGGAATCACGCCCGAGCCCCTCGTCGGCCCGACGTTTCATGTCAACCTCGGGACCCGATCGGCGGACCTCCGCGGCTGCCGTCGGCGGTCACGATCCGCTGATCCTGGCCTCCTCGAGGTCGAGGTCCCGTTCGATGGCGCGCAGCAGCTTGGCGTTGATCCGTCCTTCGCGCCTCAAGGTCAGCAGGACCGATCGCTCGACCCCGAGCAGTTGCAATCGCAACGCGCGATAGCGTTCCCGCTCTTTGGCCTCCTCGGAATCGTCATCGCGCGGCGAGCCGACCTGCAGGCGTCGGATCCTGGCCTCGTACATCGAACGCGCTGATTTCACGGCCTCATCGGTGCCGTCGAGACCGTGCAACCACTCCAGCGCGGCTCGAGACGTTCGGAGGCGGGCCTGGTACTCCTCGGCCCCGAAATCTTCGGCCTTCAAGCCGAGGCGGCGCAGCAGCCAAGGCAGGCTGGTGCCCTGAATCAGCAAGCTTGCCACGATCACCGCTGCTGCCACCACGATCACCAGATCGCGGTTGGGAAACGGTCGGCCGTCGGCGAGCTGCAGGGGGATCGCCAGCGCCGCTGCCAGCGACAAGCCACCCCGCATCCCGGCCCACGCCACCACCACCCGCTCCCGCCAGGTGGAGGGGGCGACGTGTCGTCCCATCAGTCGCGCGGTCACGGGACCGGACAGCATCCACACCAGCCGCGACACCAGGACGACGCCGATCACGGCTGCGATGACGCCCACCACCTGCATGGCCGGCATGTCGGGTATCCAATGCAGCGACCGAACCAGCTGCATCCCGATCAACGTGAAAAGGACGGCATTCAGCAAGAACACCAGCACATCGAGAAACGCGAACGCCTGCAAGCGTGCGCCCGGGGCAAAGATCGCGCTGAGATGCGAACCGATATACACCCCCGCCGTCACGGTCGCCAATACCCCTGACAGATGGGCGCTTTCGGCGAGCACATAGGTGAAGTACGGCGTCACCAGCGACAGGGTGATCTCCAGCAGCGGATTATTGATCCGCCGCCGTACCCACACTGCGAGCCAGCCGATCCCCAGGCCCAGCGCGGCGCCGCCCGCCGGAGCGGCAAGCAGCGTCATGATCAGTGGTCCGGGTTGAAACGTGCCGGCCATGGCGGCGCCGACCGTGCCGGCGTAGAGCACCAACGCCGTGCCGTCGTTGGTCAGGCCCTCGCCCTCCACGATCGTGGCGAGCCGCTCGGGCGAATCCAGGCGTTTGAAGACGGAGGTGGCGGCGACCGCATCCGTCGGGGCCATCACCGCGCCGGCCACCAAAGCGACGGTCAACGGCATGCCCGCTGCGCCCACCAGCACCCCGGCGACAGCCGCTGTGGTCACCACCACCAGGCCGATCGACAGTAGGCCGATCTGTCGGGCGCTAGCCCGAAGATCGTCTGGCGCAATGAAATACGCCGCGTAATACAGCAGCGGCGGAAGGAAGACGTAGAACACGATCTCCGGCTCCAGCTCCGGCACCGGCACTGCCGGCAGCCAGGCGAGGAACGCGCCGAGGATCACCAGCAAAATGGGATAGGGAACGGCGATCCGCTCGGCGACCCACACCGCGGCAACGGCGGCCAGCGGGCCGCAGAGCAGCAGCACTCCGTACCCGGCTGGATTCACGATCGCAACCTCCCGAACACAGCCTAGTGGCGGCGCTGATTATCGGCGGCGTGTACTTAGTCGGGCAGAGCTGTGGCGGTCGACAGCAACATCGGACGTCTTCTCGGCGGTCGCAAGCTAACGACTAAGCGCGAATGCCGCAGGTCAGCAGGTGCCGCCGAGTTGGGCGGCAGTCACCCCGACGGTCAGGCTGGCCGCCGGCGCGTTGCAGGGCATGGGTGCGGCCGGCGCTCCTGTGGTCGTGACGGCCAGCCAGGGAACCGTGTTCGGTCAGATGGCGCTGGGGAGTCTTGCCGGTGGCGTGCTGGGCAATACCGTTTCTCGCGCGGTAGTCGAAACCGGTTCTCGGACAGGCGTTCTCAAGAACAGCCCGAACGACGACAAGGACCCCAAAACCTCGGACAAACTCAAGCATGTCCTGGCCGAGCTGGCACAGCAGCCGGAGTCGGTGCAGCACTGGCACACCGACAAGGCGCACCTCGAAAGTCTTCTGGAGACATTGTCGAAGAAACCGGGTGTCCACGCCGTCCACGTGTCGTCCCGCGAGCGACCCAATCCCGCGCCGCACCAACCCCGTTGGGGTTGATCAGGATTGCGCCATCAGCGCGCTGCGAACTTACCGGCCGTCGTCACCGGCGAGGATCTCGAACGACAGGCTCGTCGAGCTTCGATGACTAATCGTCGCGCTGCATGATCCGCGTCTCGATCTCGGCGACTTCTCGGGTGATGCGTTGTTCGAGCTGGTTGGGGAACGCCGCGTTGATCCGGGACTGCACATCGTAGGGCACGATTGTGGCCGCGGCATTCGGGATCCGGCTGATGGCGTCGGCGATCTTGTCGGACGCACGGTCATGAAGCAGTCGTCCGAACACGGGCCCATACATCCGTCGCGGCAGCAGCACCGTCACGTTGGCGTCCGGGTGTTCGTTGCAGGTGGTGGTAACCAGCTCTTGCGCGGCCCGGGTGATTTGCCGGTCTGGGCAATTCAGTAGGCGCAGGGGCGTGTCGAAACCGACATGGCTCCAGCGCTGCCGCAGGTGCTGGGCGTGCTCGGCGTCGACCATGAAATGCACCGCGACCAACTCGTCGGCCCGCAGCCCCTTGCCGTAACGCAGCGTTTCCAGCATTGCGAGGTCAACGGAGTTGACGAAGGCGAACACGCGGTGCCCCGCATACTCCGCCAGGTCGGGATGGTCGGTGTTGAAACGTTCGAGGACCGTTGTCTCGGACCGGTACTCGCGGTTGAGCCGCATCAACGCGAACACCAGGATGGGGAAGATTACGACGATGAGCCAGGCGCCCTCGGTGAACTTGGCCACCGCGAAGATCACCACGATGATGGTCGCCATGATCCCCGCGCAGAGGTTGATCACCAGCTTGTGCCGCCACCCGGGTTCGCGTTGCGTCAGATGGTGTTTGGTCATGCCGTAGCCTGCCGTCGCGAACGCGCTGAATACACCGATTGCGTAAAACGGGACCAGCGCGGTGACCGAGCCGCCGGTGACCACCAGCAGGACGACCGCCAGCGCGGTGAGGCTGATGATGCCGTTGGAGAAGACCAGCCGGTGACCGCGTTTCGTCAGCGGCCTCGGCAAGAAGCGGTCTTCGGCTACGAAGCTGGCCAGCGGCGGGAAGCCGCTGAAACTGGTATTGGCTCCGGTGAAAAGTATTGCCGCAGTAGACGCTTGGACGAGGAAGTACAAGACTTTGCCGATCGCCCCGTCGCCGAACACCGTTCGGGCAATCTCGGAGAGCATCGACGGATATCCGGCGATATAGGGAGTGACGTGGGTGTGGTGCGCGAGGTAGACGACGCCGGCCACCAAGAACGCGAGAATGCACGCCATCGCGGTGAGGACGCGGCGGGCGTTGGGACCCCGCGGGTCACCAAGGACTCCGACCGTGTTGGAGATCGCCTCGACGCCGGCCATCGACGTGCCGCCATTGGCGAACGCGCGCAGCAACACCAGGATCGTTGCGCCCATCACCAGCCCGCCACCCTGGTGGACCGGAACCGTTCCGGATTGCTGCGGATCGTATGTCGGTAAACCCCAGACAATTTCGCGGACGACACCGGTCACGATCATCGTGGTGATCATGACGACGAACGAGTAAGTCGCCACGGCGAACACCCGGCCCGACTGCCGCAAACCGCGAAGGTTGGCGTAGCAAATGAGAAGCAGCGCAGCAACAGCGATTTCCACGCTGTAGGGACGGAGCGGGGGTATCGCCGACACCACCGCCACCGTGCCGGCCGCAGGCTGGATCGCGACGGTCACCACATAGTCGATCAACAGCGCGGCAGCGGCCACCTGCGCCACCCGGGGGCCCAGGTTTTCTCGCGCGACGATGTAGGAGCCACCGGCCCGGGTGTAGGCCATCACGACCTGGCGGTACGACGCGGTCACCAATGCCAGGACCAGCAAGATGACACCGGCGATCGGAAGTATCAACACGAACGCGGCCAGCCCGGCATGCGGCAGCAGTTCGACCAGAATCTGTTCGGGGCCGTAGGCGGTCGAGGAGATCGCGTCCGGTGCAATCGCTCCGAGCGCAACGGGATTGGATAATGTCTCGGACTCCAACTGCTCGCTGATCAGCGGCTTTCCCAGAAAGACCCGCTTGCACACGTCGCCGATCGACGGCGGGACGCTCAACTGGCGAGCCGTTGTTGTCACCACACACCACTTTCTCGGTTACTCGACGACGTGATACGTCGGGTCGGCCATTGACAACGGACCGTCGCCGCTTCGCTGCGCCTCTCCGGTGATCCGCAACCGCTGGCCGGGCTGAATATCTGCACCAGCGTGCCCGGGTCGGAAGGAAATCTGGATTTTTCCGCTGTCGTCGTCGAGCACGATCGAGCGGAAGGTTTGGTGCTCTTTGGTGACGTCCTCGACTTGAGCGACCTGGCCTTCGATCGTCGCGCTGCGTTGGGGAACGAGGTTGTTCACCGCGATCACCGTCGACGACCGCTCCGGGTGCTCAGAAGCGGCGGCCCGCTGGTCTTGGCGTTGCAGTATCCGGGCCTCGAGCCCGGCGAGTTCACGGGTGATGTGTTGTTCGAAACTATTCGGGAATGCCGCGCTGACCTCGGACTTTACGTCGTATGGCACTATCGTGGCGGCGGCGTCTGGGACCCGGCCGACGGCCTTGGCGACCTTGTCGGCGGTGTGCCCATGCAGCAGCCGTCCGAACACCGGCCCATATGACCGGCGCGGCAGCAAGACGGTCACACTGGCATCCGGATCTTCGTTCCGCGTGGTGGTGACCAATTCTTGGGCGGCCCGGCCGAGCTGGCGGTCGGGACAATCCACCAGCCGCAGCGGCGTATCGAGCCCGAGACGGTCCCAGAGCTCCTGTAGTTGGTGAGCATGCGTCGCGTCGATCACGAAATGCACCGCGATCAACTCGTCGGCGCCCAGGCCCTTTCCGTAGCGCAGCGCTTGGAGCGCCGCAAGGTCAACCGCGTTGACGAAAGCGAACACCCGGTGTCGTGGATATTTCGTGACGCTGGGGCGGTCGGATCCGAATTTATCGAGGATTTCGGCCTCTGCCCGGTACTCGTGATTGATCCGCATCAACGCGAACACCAGGATGGGGAAGATCACCACGATGAGCCAGGCGCCCTCGGTGAACTTGGCCACCGCGAAAATCCCCACCACGATTGTCGACATGACGCCCGCGGAAAGGTTGATCACCAGCTTGCGTCGCCAGCCCTGCTCGCGCCGGGTGAAATGGTGTTTGGTCATCCCGTAGCCGGCCATCGAAAAGCCGGTGAACACCCCGATCGCATACAGCGGTATCAACGCGTCGACCGAGCCGCCCGTCACCACCAGCAGCACCAGCGCCAGCACGGCCAAGGTGATGATGCCGTTGGAGAACACCAGCCGATAGCCGCGCTTCATCAGTTGGCCTGGCAGGAAGCGGTCTTCTGCCACGAAGCTGGCCAGCGCGGGGAACCCGTTGAAACTGGTGTTGGCCCCGGTGTAGAGAATGGCCGCGCTCGATACCTGAACGAGGACAAAAAACACGTTGCCGATCAGGCCGTGGCCGAAAACCGCCCGGGCGATCTGCGAGAGCACCGACGGGTATTCGTCGAGATACGGGGTCGCATGGGTGGCATAGGCCAGGTAGCCGACGCCGGCCAGCAAGAACCCGAGGATGCACGCCATCGCGGTGAGAACCCGCCGCGCATTGACACCCTTGGGGTCCCGGAAAGAGTTCACCGTGTTGGAGATGCCTTCCACCCCGGTCAGCGAGGAGCCGCCGTTGGCGAACGCTCGCAGCAGCACCAGGATCGTCGCGCCCATCACGAATCCGTTGTCCTGATGGACCGGCACCATGCCCGCGACGTGGCCCGCGTCGTAGGTCGGTAGGCCCCAGACGATGTGGCGGACCACACCGACGACGATGGTCAACGCGACCATCGTGACGAAGGAGTAGGTCGCCACTGCAAAGGGCCGACCCGCTTCTTTGGCTCCGCGCAGATTCAGGCAGCAGATGAAGATCACCACGCCCACGGTCATCTCCAGGGCGTAAGGCCCCAGTACCGGAAGTGCCGAGACCACCGCGACAGTGCCCGCCGCCGACTGCACCGCAACCGTCACGACGTAATCGATCAACAGAGCCGCTGCGGCGATCTGCGCCACCCGCGGACCGAAGTTATCCCGGGCCACGATGTAGGAGCCGCCGGCCTGCGTGTAGGCCATTACGACCTGCCGATACGACGCGGCCACCACCGCCAGCACAAGCAAGATGACGCCAAGGGTGGGGAGCAACAAAACGAAACCGGCCAGGCCGGCTCTCGGCAGTAGCTCGAGCAAGATCTGCTCAGGACCGTACGCGGTCGACGAAATTGCGTCGGGCGCGAGCGCACCAAGGGCAATCGGGTTCGACAACTCTTCGGACTTCAGCTTCTCGCTGACCAGTGGCTGACCCAAAAAAATCCGCTTGAGCAGCTGGGAAAAAGGTAACGGCATCACGCGCTTGTTGGCCGATGCCGTCACAACCACCTTCTTACCCAATCTTCGGCTGCGAAAAGCGCGACTACCCCATTTCTACAGCTACCTGTCAGGTAATCAGCCGTCATCGCGCGGCAAGTCACCCGGACCCGAAATCTCCAGCCTTCAAGCCGAGGCGCTGCTGCCGGTGACCCCTGCGGTCAGCAAAGGAAACGTCGCTTCTGTTCGATGACCTCATCGGTGGTCATCAGACCCGATTCGGCCAGCTTGCCCAGCAACGACTGCGCGCGGGCGGCGAGGTCTTGCAGTTCGGTGGCGATCGCCGTGATCGCCTCGTTAGGTGGCTGCTGGGGTGCCTTCGGAATTTCCCGTGTTGGCAGGCGGGCTCGGTCGTTGCCACGCCCGACCGAGGCGGTGCTGCCGACCGCGCCGCCCGCCGCGCCGGCCAGACCCATGCTGCTGAAAAGGTTGCCGACGCCGGTCACCTCGGGAGCTGCCGCGGCGCTGGTGATGGGCAGCGTGTACCCAGTCGGACGGAGCTCTGGCGCGGCTGTTGTCCAGCCCGATGGCACAGATAACCGGCCGACTTTGTTTGCCTGGCCGAATCTGGCCGGGCCTTCGGAGTCCGGGACCGCGTCCGACGGTGCACCAATACCGCCGGTACCGTTGATGATCCACTGCGGCAGCATCGTCGCGCCAACCCCATTGCCGGTGAACGGACCTTTGCCGTTGTCGTAATCGCGGTCAGCGTTGATCAGCAGGCCTCGCACCGTCGTGCCGAACGACGTCAACGAGGTGGTTATGCCGGTCGTCCCGACGGTTACGGTACTCGCGGCCAGCGGGACCTCTAAGAATCCCAGCGGGACCTCTAACACGCTCAGCAAAGTCAACGGATTCACCGCTGACGGGGCTGCTGCGCCGGCCGGTTTGGTCGTCGCCGGCGGCTCCGCGAACGGGGTCAGCGTCGACGCCGACGCCGCCGAGCCGGCGTACCCGTACATCGCCGCGGCGTCCTGAGCCCACATCTCGGTGTACTGGACTTCGGCGGTCGCGATCGCGGCGCTGTTCTGCCCGAGCACGTTGGTGGCGATCAACGTCATCAGCAGACTCCGGTTGGCTGCGATCACCGCCGGTGGCACCGTCATCGCAAAAGCGGTCTCGTAGGCCGCTGCGGCTGCCCGAGCCTGGGTGGCGGTCTGCTCCGCCTGCGTGCCCGTCGCGGTCAGCCAATCCAGATACCGCGTGGCCGCCGCCGTCATCTCCGCCGACGATGCCCCCAGCCAGAACTCACCGGTCAGCTCGGAGATCACCGTTCGGTAGACCGCAGCGGTGGACCCTAGCTCGCCGGCCAGCGCATCCCAGGCCGATGCGGCAGCCAACATCGGACCCGAGCCTGGGCCGGCATACATGCGAGCGGAGTTGATTTCAGGTGGTAAAGCCGCGAAATCCATTGTCCCGTCCTCACTGTCTAGTTTCTCGCCGCGGTGGGGTGGTTGTGTCTCAGGGTGGCTTGCAGGTAGTGGACGCGGGTGTTGATCTCGGTGGCGATGCGCCGAAATGCCGGGTAGCTGTCGTGGTCGTCGGCTGTAGCCGGGTCTGGGATGCTCCAGTGGACGTGGTTGGGGTGATCGGTGAAAGCTGGGCAGTTTTCGCGGGCTTTGTCGCACAAGGTGATGATGTGGGTGAAGTCTGCGGTGTTCACCTGGTCGATGTGGCGGGGTTGTTGTCCGGCGATGTCAATGCCGTATTCGTGGCGCAGGACGCGGGAAGTGTTTGCGTGCATGTAGTTTCGGGGTTTGGTTCCGGCACTTGTGACGTGCAGTTGTTCGCCCGCGTGGTGGCGTAGCAGTGCTTCGGCGATCGCCGAGCGTGCGCTGTTGCCGGTGCACACGAACAGCACCGAAGTATCTGCATCGATCTGGTCTGCTGGTGGCGAGGGGGTCATCTGCAACCCGGGGTGCAGTGCGGGTCCTGCTGCGGCGAGTTGGTCGGCGCAGTGCTGCAGGTTGAGGTGGTAGTAGCTGTCGCGGCCGTCGTAACTGCTGCGGGTGCTGGTGATCAGGCCGCTGTCGCGCAGCAGTCGCAGGTGATACGAGATCAGATTCTGGGGTTGATGGGTGCGGGCGACCAGTTCGCGGACACGGTAGTCGCCGGTGGAGAGTGCGCTGATCAGCTGCCAGCGCAGGGGATGGGCGGCGAGCTGGATGAACGCGGGCATTGGTGGACATGACGCGGCCATGTCTACAGAATACGGGATATCGATCAATGTGATTTGATCGATATCTGGGTGGTGTGTTGCCGGTGAGGATGGGAATGCCTGAGACGTCAGCTCGCCCGAGTCCGGCGGTGGCTTGCCAGTCTGGCGCGTAGAAGCCATCAGCCGGCACGGCGAGATGTATCGCTCGAACAGCCGTGCGTCTAATTGGGGATGACAACGTAACTGGGGATAACCGGCCATTGTTCGGCGGTGATCCGGGCGCGCGGGTCATTCGCGTCGCCCTCGTGCCGCATGGTGGCGGGATGACGACATGGACCCGAGCCGAGATCGGCGCGCTGGGTGAGCGGTTGGCCGCAGACCACTTGACCGGGCTCGGACTGGGGATCGTGGATCGCAATTGGCGCTGCCGTTACGGCGAACTCGATCTGATCGCCGTCGACCCGACCGCGGGCGCCGTGGTTTTCGTCGAGGTGAAAACCCGCACCGGTGACGGCTTCGGTGGGCTGGCGCAGGCGGTGACGCCGCAAAAAGCGCGCCGATTGCGCCGCTTGGCGGCGATCTGGCTGGCCAGTCAGGACCGTCGCTGGGCTGCGGTTCGGATCGACGTCATCGGCGTGCGGATCGGCCGACGCCGAACACCGGAAATCACTCACCTGCGGGGGGTGGTCTGATGGCGCTCGGGCGGGCGTTCTCGGTCGCGGTGCTGGGTTTGGACGGACAGATCGTGGAGATCGAAGCCGACATCACGTCCGGCTTGCCCGGTGTGCATCTGGTGGGGCTTCCCGATGCTGCCCTGCAGGAGTCGCGTGATCGGGTCCGCGCCGCGATCACGAACTGCAACAACAAGTGGCCGATGTCGCGCCTGACGCTTGCATTGTCACCGGCAACGCTGCCCAAAATGGGATCGGTCTACGACTTGGCGCTGGCTGCCGCCGTCTTGTCGGCGCAGCGGAAAAGGCCATGGCGGCAACTGGAAGCCACGGTGCTGCTCGGCGAGCTGGCCTTGGACGGCCGGGTGCGGCCGGTACGTGGGGTGCTACCGGCGGTGCTTGCGGCCAAGGTCGCCGGTTGGGGAGTCGTAGTGGTTCCGGTCGAGAACCTTCCCGAGGCCGGCCTGGTCGACGGCATCGAGGTCTGGGGTGTGCGCACGCTGGCGCAACTACTGGGTTGGCTCAAGGGCTCGGCGCGTCTTGACGAGCCGGTCGGCGGGACGGTTGCCGAGGCCGAGCCGCCCGCGGATCTGGCCGACGTGGTGGGCCAGGCCCAGGCGCGTTTCGCGGTCGAGGTCGCTGCTGCCGGTTCGCATCACCTGATGCTGACCGGGCCGCCAGGAGTGGGTAAAACCATGCTGGCGCAACGTCTTCCGGGTCTGCTACCGCCGCTGTCAAACGGCGAGTCGCTGGAGGTCACCGCGATTCACTCGGTGGCCGGCCTGTTGTCGGACGCCACCCCGCTGATCACCCGGCCGCCGTTCGTGGCGCCGCATCACAGCTCGAGCGTCGCCGCACTCGTCGGAGGCGGTACCGGGATGGCTCGGCCGGGTGCGGTGAGCCGGGCGCACCGCGGGGTGCTGTTCCTCGACGAGTGTGCCGAGATCGGCGTCAGCTCGCTGGAGGCGCTACGAACCCCATTGGAGGAGGGCGAAATTCGCCTCGCTCGCCGTGACGGTGTGGCGCGTTACCCGGCGCGTTTTCAACTGGTCTTGGCGGCCAATCCGTGCCCGTGTGCACCGGCTGATCCGCAGGACTGCATCTGCGCCGCGGCGGTCAAACGTCGCTATCTCGGCCGACTTTCCGGGCCGTTGCTGGATCGCGTCGACTTACGGGTCGAGATGCATCCGGTCCGGATGAGCTTGTTCGCCAGTTCCGAACCGGAGTCGACGGGCGAGGTCCGGCACCGGGTAACGGTGGCCCGCGAAGCCGCCGCGCAGCGCTGGTCTGCCCACGGCTGCCGGACCAATGCTGAGGTCAGCGGGACGCTGCTCCGACGGCGATTCCGGCCGGGCAACAGTGCGATGGAGCCGCTGCGGACCGCGCTGGACCGGGGCCTGCTGAGCATTCGCGGCGTGGACAGAACGCTGCGCGTCGCGTGGACGCTCAGCGACCTGGCCGGCCGCACGTCGCCCGGGCGCGACGAGGTCGCCACCGCGCTGAGTTTCCGGCAGCCGGGATCCTCACGATGACCGACCAGGTGCAGCGAGCGTGGGCATACCTGTCGCGAGTCGTCGAGCCGCCGTGCGTCGAACTCACCGCCCTGGTGGCCCGGGTCGGCCCAGTCGAAGCGGCCGAGCGGGTGCGGCGCGGCCGAGTCGATGAAAAATTAGCTCGGCACACCGAAGCCAGAAGGGAAATCGATTGTGCTGTTCAGGATCTCGAATTATTGGCGCGACGCGGTGGCCGTCTGCTCACCCCGGCCGACGACGAATGGCCGGCGCTGGCATTCGCCGCCTTCAGGGGTGCCGCGGTTGCGGCGAAACCGCACGGTGGACCGCCCATGGTGTTGTGGGCGCTGGGCCCGGCGGGGCTCGACGACATCGCGCAGCGTGCCGCTGCCGTCGTCGGCACTCGTGCGGCCACAAGTTACGGCGAGCACGTGGCCGCGGACCTGGCAGTCGGGCTGGCCGAACGCGATGTCGCGGTCGTCTCCGGAGGTGCGTACGGCATCGACGGGGCGGCGCACCGTGCGGCGCTGTCCGTCGACGGACATACGGTGGCGGTGCTTGCGGGTGGGCTCGACATTCCCTATCCCGCAGGGCATTCGGCCTTGCTGCATCGGATCGCGACGAACGGTCTACTCGTCAGCGAATATCCGCCCGGGGTACGCCCGGCCCGGCACCGGTTCTTGACCCGCAACCGGTTGGTGGCCGCGCTCGCCGGGGCGGCGGTCGTGGTGGAGGCGGGCCTGCGCAGCGGTGCCGCCAACACCGCGGCGTGGGCGCGGGCTTTGGGCCGCGTTGTCGGCGCGGTGCCGGGGCCGGTGACATCGTCGGCGTCGAGCGGATGCCATGCACTGCTGCGCGCGGGCGCCGAAGTCATCACCCGCGCCGAGGATGTTGTCGAATTGGTCGGCCGGATCGGCGAGTTGGCGTCTGAGCAAGCCCATCCGGCTAGTCCGCTCGATGGCCTGAGCGAGGACGAGCGACGCGTGTACGAGGCGCTGCCGGGCCGCGGGGCCGTTACGGTCGACGAGATTGCCGTCGCCGCAGCCGTGGACCCGGCGCGGATCTTGGCGTCGTTGGCGATGTTGGAGCTTGCCGGTTTGGTCGAGCGTAACGACGGTCGGTGGCGGATCGTCCGGCGGCCGGTGCGACCCGGCGCGCCTCTATAGTCGAAAGAACCAGTGCCGAAGGAGGGCAACCACGTGGCCGGTCGACCAGTGCACGCGTTCGAGGTGGTGCGCACCGAACAAGTCATGTCGCACATGATTCGAGTTGTCCTGGGCGGCAGAGGTTTCGATACGTTCACCGCGAGCGAATTCACCGACTCCTACGTCAAGCTGGTCTTCGTGGCAGACGATGTCGACGTGGCCGCGTTGCCGAGCCCGTTGACACTGGATTCCTTCGCCGAGTTGCCGGTGGTCCGGCAGCCGGTGGTGCGGACCATCACCGTTCGTCGTGCCGACCCGGCCGCGCGTGAGCTCACCGTCGACATTGCGGTGCACGGTGAGCACGGGACCGCCGGACCGTGGGCCGTCTCGGCGCAGCCCGGCCAGCCGATGTATGTGATGGGCCCCAGCGGCGCGTACTCGCCCGATCCAGCCGCCGACTGGCACCTGATGGCGGGGGATGAGACCGCATTACCGGCGATCAGTGTTGCATTGGAAGCGTTGCCCGCCAACGCAATCGGCCAGGTGTTCATCGAAGTCGCCGAACCCGACGATGAGGTGCCGCTGACCGCCCCGGAAGGTGTCCACGTCAACTGGCTGTATCGCGGCGGTCGGGCCGACCTGGTCGGCGAGGACCGGGCCGGCGACAACGCGCCACTGGTCGAAGCCGTTAAGACCGCCTTCTGGATGCCCGGCCAGGTGCACGCCTTTGTGCACGGCGAGGCGCAGGCGGTGATGCACAACCTGCGGCCCTACATCCGCAAAGAGCGCGGCGTGGACGCCAAATGGGCGTCCATCTCCGGCTACTGGCGGCGCGGCCGCACCGAAGAGACCTTCCGGCAGTGGAAGAAGGAACTCGCGGCCGCGGAGGCCGGCGCCCAGTAGGGCCTCGTCAGCCCGATCGCCGGCTGGCATGCTCGTCGTATGGCATTCGGCGACTATCAGAACGAGATCTACCTTCAGGGCCTGGCGGGGATCATGCCCAGGCTGCCGATGGTCTTCGCGGAACTGGAGGCAAAGGCCGAAAAGGCTTTGCCGCCATCGATCTGGTCATATGTCGCGGGCGGAGCGGGCGACGAGCACACTCAGCGGGCCAATGCGGAAGTCTTCCGGCAGTGGGGTCTGATGCCGCGGATGTTCGTCGGCGCCGCGCAACGAGACCTGTCCGTGGACCTATTCGGGCTGAAGTTGCCCAGCCCGTTGTTCATGGCGCCGATCGGTGTGATCGCGTTATGCGCCCAGGACGGCCACGGCGACTTGGCCACCGCACGCGCCGCCGCTCGCACCGGCGTGCCGATGGTGATGTCCACCTTGACCGAGGACCCGCTCGAAGACGTCGCCGCCGAACTCGGCGATACGCCAGGGTTTTTCCAGCTGTACACGCCGACCGACCGCGACCTGGCCGCCAGTCTGGTTCATCGGGCCGAGGCCGCCGGCTTCAAGGGCATCGTCGTCACCCTCGACACCTGGGTCACCGGCTGGCGTCCGCGCGACTTGAGTACGGCGAACTTCCCGCAGTTGCGCGGCAAATGCCTGGCCAACTACACCAGCGACCCGGTATTTCGGGCCGCCCTGGCGCAGACCCCCGAGGAGAACCCGCAGGGCGCGGTGCTGAAGTGGATTTCCATTTTCGGCAATCCGCTGACCTGGGATGACCTGCCGTGGCTGCGTTCGCTGACCAAGCTGCCGCTGCTCCTGAAGGGCATCTGCCATCCCGACGACGCCCGGCGGGCCATCGATGGCGGCGTCGACGGCATCTACTGCTCCAACCACGGCGGCCGCCAGGCCAACGGCGGAATCCCCGCGCTGGATTGTCTGCCCGGCGTGGTGGAAGCTGCGAACGGCATGCCGGTGCTGTTCGACTCGGGCGTCCGCAGCGGCGCCGATGTGGTCAAAGCGTTGGCGCTCGGCGCAACTGCGGTCGGGGTCGGGCGGCCCTACGCCTACGGCTTGGCGCTCGACGGGGTCGAAGGCGTCGTGCACGTGCTGCGGTCGCTGCTGGCCGAAGCTGACCTGACGATGGCCGTCGACGGCTACCCGACGCGCAAAGATCTCACTCCGGACACCCTGCGGCGCGTCACCTGAGTCGGGCCGCGCGTCTCTGCGACCGTGAGGTGGTGGAGGCGATCCTCGAGGAATTCGACAGCTACCTGGAGTTGCAGTGTCTGCGCTCGGCACACACCCGCCGCGCGTACCTCGGCGATCTGCGGTCGCTGTTCGCGTTTCTCGACGAGCAGGGCAGCGGTTTGCCGACTTTGAGCCTGCCGATCCTGAGGTCGTGGCTGGCCGCCGGCGCCGGCGCCGGCGCCGCCCGGGCCACCCTGGCGCGTCGCACCTCGGCGGTCAAGACGTTCACCGCCTGGGCGGCGCGGCGCGGACTGCTGGCCGGCGATCCAGCGACGCGGCTGCAGGTGCCCAAGGCGCGACGTGCGCTGCCCGCGGTGCTGCGTCAGGATCAGGCATTGGCTGCCATGTCGGCGGCCAAATCCGGCTCCCAGCAAGGCGATCCGCTGGCATTGCGCGACCGTCTGATCGTTGAGCTGTTGTATGCCACCGGGATTCGAGTCAGTGAGCTGTGCGGTCTGGACATCGACGACATCGACACCTCGCACCGGGTTTTGCGCGTGCTCGGCAAGGGCAACAAGCAGCGCAGCGTTCCGTTCGGTGCACCGGCCGTCGAAGCGCTGCAGGCATGGCTGGCCGAGGGACGACCGGCGTTGGTCAGCGCGGAGTCCGGCCCGGCGTTGCTGCTGGGGGCGCGCGGACGCCGACTCGACGTTCGGCAAGCGCGCACCGTCGTGCATCAGGCGGTCGGCGCGATCCAGGGCGCACCAGACATCGGCCCACACGGGCTAAGGCACAGCGCCGCAACGCATCTGCTCGAGGGCGGCGCCGATTTGCGGGTGGTCCAGGAGCTGTTGGGCCACTCCAGCCTGGCTACCACCCAGCTCTACACGCACGTGACGGTTGCCCGGCTGCGCGCGGTGCACGACCAGGCCCACCCGCGGGCCTGAGCCAAGCCACCGGCGGGTGGCCTCCAATGTGCCCGCCTTACAGCGACAACGGGCGGGGCTGGCCGAGTTGTCGCTCGAAGGTGGGCACAAAGCGCACCCCGACCTGCCCGGTTCGGCTGTGACTATTGATGCAGCGGCTTGAGCCGAATCGGCGTCGACGCCAGCAACCCCAACGGGTCGACGTAGTCGGCCCGAGAGGCCGAGCCCCACATCGCGCCCCAGTGCAGGCAGGCCGCCACGGGACAGCCTGGGTGTCCGGCCAGCAATTCACCGATGGCCGCACCGGCAGCCACCCGTTGCCCGACCCGCACCCTGGCCCGGACTGGCTCGTAACTGGTGTGCAGACCGCCCGGATGTGCCAGCGACACCAGCGGTCGGCCGGCCAGCGTCCCGGCGTAGATCACCGTGGCGTCGCCCGCGGCGTACACCTGCTGGCCAGGACTGCCCGCCAGGTCCACCCCGCGGTGACCGCGGTCCCAGTTCGGCGAAGGAGCATCGAAAGTGCGCACCAGCGCCGGCTTCGGCCGCAGCGGCCACTGCAGCCGGACATCGTCTGCAGCGGCCGGCGGCGCGCAGACCACCGTCACCACCATGGCCATAGCCCATCGCACCTGTTCAGTCCACCCCGGCGGCGGCCAGGTTGCCAGCCGGCGCTGTGGACAAAGCACCTGGGAGAACGGTGTAAACTGCTCAGCGCAGCCCGTACCACGAGCTGACTTCGCGCGTCTGCACGGCGGCTCCCGTTTCACTAGGAGCCCGCACCGCATGCCGGGCGGTCCCGTCTCACAGCTTTACCGACGGGTCCGGCATCGCAGCAGCCGCCAGGGCCCGACTTCACCCGTCGCCGGGCATCAACCGACACATAAGGACATGGGCCACTATGGCTGTAGTAACCATGAAGCAGCTGCTGGACAGCGGCACCCACTTCGGGCATCAGACCCGTCGCTGGAACCCCAAGATGAAGCGGTTCATCTTCACCGACCGCAACGGCATCTACATCATCGACCTGCAGCAGACGCTGACCTTCATCGACCAGGCCTACGAATTCGTCAAGGAGACCGTCGCCCACGGCGGATCGGTGCTCTTCGTCGGCACCAAGAAGCAGGCGCAGGAATCGATCGCCGCCGAGGCGACCCGGGTGGGCATGCCGTATGTGAACCAGCGCTGGCTCGGCGGAATGCTGACCAACTTCCAGACGGTGCACAAGCGCCTGCAGCGCCTCAAGGAGCTCGAGGCGATGGAGCAGACCGGTGGCTTCGAAGGTCGCACCAAGAAGGAAATCTTGATGCTGACCCGTGAGAAGAACAAGCTCGAGCGCAGCCTCGGCGGTATCCGCGACATGAACAAGGTGCCGTCGGCGGTGTGGGTCGTCGACACCAACAAGGAGCACCTCGCGGTCGCGGAGGCCATCAAGCTGGGTATCCCGGTGATCGCGATCTTGGACACCAACTGCGACCCCGACCAGGTCGACTACCCGATCCCGGGTAACGACGACGCGATTCGCTCGGCCGCGCTGCTGACCAAGGTGATCGCCTCCGCGGTTGCTGAGGGCCTGCAGGCGCGTGCCGGTGCGGGTCGCGGCGACGGCAAGCCCGAGGCCGACGCCGCCGAGCCGCTGGCCGAATGGGAGCAGGAGCTGCTCGCTTCGGCGACCGCTACTGCCGCGCCGGCCGAGCCGGCCGCCGCGGTCGCATCAGAAACAACCACTGACCCTTCGTAGGAAAGGCTGAGCGTTGCCCAACTTCACCGCTGCCGACGTCAAGCGACTTCGGGAGCTGACCGGCGCCGGAATGCTCGACTGCAAGAACGCACTCGCCGAGAGCGAGGGCGACTTCGACAAGGCGGTCGAGGCGCTACGGATCAAGGGCGCCAAGGACGTCGGTAAGCGGGCCGAGCGGGCCACTGCCGAGGGTCTGGTCGCGGCCAAAGACGGCGCGCTGATCGAGTTGAACAGCGAGACGGACTTCGTCGCCAAGAACGCGGAGTTCCAGAAGGTCGCCGAGGAGATCGTCGCGGCCGCCGCCGCGGCCAAGGCGACCGATGTCGACGCGCTCAAAGCCGCCAGTATCGGGGACAAGACGGTTGAGCAGGTCATCGCCGAGCTGTCGGCCAAGATCGGCGAGAAGCTCGAGCTGCGCCGGGCGGCGTACTTCGACGGCACCGTCGAGACCTACCTGCACAAGCGCGCGGCCGACTTGCCGCCGGGTGTCGGGGTGCTGGTCGAATACGGTCCGGGTGACAACCCGGAAGGCCGAGCCGCTGCGCACGCCGCGGCGCTTCAGATCGCCGCGCTCAAGGCGCGCTACCTGTCGCGCGACGACGTGCCCGAGGACGTGGTGGCCAGCGAACGGCGCATCGCCGAGGAGACCGCCAAGGAAGAGGGCAAGCCCGAGCAGGCCCTGCCCAAGATCGTCGAAGGCCGCCTGAACGGGTTCTTCAAAGACGTCGTGTTGCTCGAGCAGCCGTCGGTGTCGGACAGCAAAAAGACAGTCAAGGCGCTGCTCGACGAAGCTGGCGTCACCGTGACCCGGTTCGTCCGGTTCGAGGTCGGCCAGCAGTAGCATCAGCCGGATGCGACATGTGCACGCATTCGGTGACGACGCGCTCGGTCACCTCGACGCGGTCGGGGTGGCCGAGGCGATCAGTTCCGGTCGGGTGAGCCGGGCTGAGGTCGTCGAGGCGGCCATCGCCCGCTTCCAAGCGGTCAACCCGGTGCTGAACGGTTTGGCACGCGAAGCCTTCGACCGGGCCCGGGCCGAGGCCGCCGGACCGCCGAAACCCGGGCTGCTCAGTGGTGTCCCGACGTTCATCAAGGACAACGTCGACGTCGCGGGACTGCCGACGATGCGCGGCACCGACGCATGGCCGCCGCAGCCGGCCGACGCCGACGGCGATTTCACCCGGATGTACCTGGCCACCGGTATGACATCGCTGGGCAAGACGCAGATGTCGGAATACGGTTTCAGCGCCTCGGCCGAGCATCCGCGACTGGGTCCGGTGCGCAACCCGTGGAACACCGACTACACCGCCGGCGCGTCGTCGTCGGGTTCTGGCGCGTTCGTCGCCGCGGGCGTGGTGCCGATCGCGCACGCCAACGACGGCGGTGGCTCGATTCGCATTCCGGCGTCCTGCGACGGGCTGGTCGGGTTGAAGCCTTCGCGTGGCCGACTGCCGCTGGACAAGGACGTCCGCCAGATGCCGATCCGCATCGTCGCCAACGGGGTGGTCACTCGGTCGGTGCGTGATACCGCGGCGTTCTACCGCGCGGCGGAACGCATCTGGCCTGCGAAGAAACTCCCGCCGATTGGAGACGTGAAGCACGCCGGCAAGCGGCGGCTGCGGGTCGCCGTCATCACGCACTCGTTGTTGCGGGAGTCCAGCCCCGAGGTTCGCGAGCTGACGATGAAATCCGCCAGCTTGCTCGAGGAACTCGGCCACCGCGTCGACCATCTCGAAAGACCGCCCGTGCCATCCAGTTTCGTGACCGACTTCGTGCTGTACTGGGGTCTGCTGGCGATGGGGCAGATTCAGCAGAACAAGCGGGCCTTCGCCGGGTTCGACGGAACCCGACTGGACAACCTGACGCGGGGCTTGGATCGGCACGCCCGCCGAAATCTGCATCACATCCCGCTGGCGCTGATTCGTCTCTCCCGCACCCGCCGTTACACCGAGCGCCTGGCCCGCAGCTACGACGTGGTGCTGACCCCCACGCTGGCCGACCCGCCTCCGCAGATCGGCTATCTCGACCCGATGGCCGACTACCAGCAGGTCATCGATCGCCTGCAGGATTGGGTCGCATTCACGCCGTTGCAGAACGTCACGGGGGAGCCGGCCATCTCGCTGCCGCTCGCGGTGTCGGCCGACGGGCTACCGATCGGTCTGATGTTCTCCGCGGCGACGGGCCAGGAAGCCCGACTGCTCGAGCTGGCGTACGAACTCGAAGACGCCCGACCGTGGGCGCGGATCGACCGAGCCTAGTTTGGCCCCAGCGTCGCCAACATCCGCTTGAACTCGCGGCGCCGGGACGTCGACAGCTTGGCCAGGACGCGGTCATCAGCCTCCTGCACCGCCGCCTCGGCGCGTTTGAGCACACTTTTACCGTCCGCGGTGAGCGACGCAGGTAGCGCGCGACCGGACGCGACCGACGCTGGTCGGGCCACCAGCTGGGCGTTTTCCAGTCTGCACAGCACTGTGTTCATTGCCTGAGGCGACACGTTGCCGAGCCGGGCAAGTTCCGCGTTGGACAGCCCTGGGCTCATGGAAAGCATTCGCATACAGACGAATTCGGGCAGTGTCAGGTCCAGCGGACTGAGTGCGCCAGCGACCTCGGGCCGCAGCGTCGCCATCACCTGAAACAGCAGATATCCAAGCGGTGCGTCTTCGGGGATGTTCATATCAACCATGTTGACATGTATCAACTAGATTGATATATATGGGTGATGACTGAGACGCAGAAATTCGATTTCGACTTCGATCCGGCCTACCGCGGTGAGGCCCCTCAGCTCGCAGGCGCCCGGCCGCCCTGGAGCCTGGGGGAGCCGCAACCCGAGATCGCAGCGCTCATCGACCAGGGCAAGATCACCGGAGAGGTGCTTGACGCCGGCTGCGGCGAGGCCGCATTCGCGCTACACGTGGCGGCGTTGGGTCACAACGCAGTTGGGCTGGACGCGTCGCCCACCGCGATCAAACTTGCCAAGGGGCACGCCGCCGAGCAGGGGCTGACCAACGTGTCGTTCGACGTCGCCGATATCAGCGACTTCACCACATGGCCGGCCGGTTCGGAAGGCCGCTTCAACACGATCGTGGACAGCACACTGTTTCATTCGATGCCCGTCGAGCTGCGCGACGGTTACCAGCGCTCGATCGTGCGAGCCGCGGCACCGGGTGCGTCGTACTACGTGTTGGTGTTCGCCAAGACCGCAGACGGTGGTCCCGCCAACCCGGTCACCGAAGACGAATTGCGTGCGGTCGTTTCGAAATACTGGGTGATCGACGACATCCGGCCGGCACGAATTCACGCCAACTTCGCCCAGGCCGGCAGCCCCGAGTGGCCCTTTACCGACGTTCGCGACGAGGCCAATGGGCGCACATCGGTGCCGGCCTGGCTGCTGTCAGCACACCTGGACTGATCGGCGGCGAAAGCCTGATCAAGCCCAGAATCCGCCAGCACGGCAGCACCGGCGTTCCTTCGACGGCGAACAAAACGGTGGACGGTGCCATTGCAACGAAACCTTTCCGTTGATTCGGGCCGGGCGGTGGGTACTCCGCACGTGAGTCGTTGACTCAGCCGATGCGGCAGCCAGCCGCAAACGAGTCTCGAGAGGTGGAGTAGTGCCCAAAACGACAAAGTCCGGTCAGCCCAAGCAAAGCGAGTTGCCGAGCACGTTGAAGCGGTCGAAAGCCAAGGCGCAGAGCACATTTGCCAAGGCGCACGACGCTGCCGTTGACGAATACGGCAGCGAGGAACGTGCCCACCGGGTGGCGTATGCCGCGCTCAAGCGCAGCTTCGAGAAGGTCGGCGACCGTTGGCTGCCCAAGGAAAAACGTGGACCGTCTGATGCGCACGCTGAACGGGGTGGCCTGCACAATCCGATTCCTTCGGAGGAAGGTGTCGACGCTAACGCCAGCAAGAAGCATCTCCTCGAGATCGCCCGCAGACTCGATATCTCCGGCCGATCCACGATGGACAAGGCGCAATTGGTCGACGCGATCAAAAAACACAACCGTCGGGCGCGGGCCAAGTGAGCGCGGCCTCGTTCATCTGGACCTCCCCGCCGCCCTGACCAGCGGTCACACGGTGGTGTTTGGGTGCGTTTCACACCAGCCGCAACGGGTATTGCAAATCTCACGCGGCAACACACCGTCGCCATAGGTGTCGACCGCTCCAACAGAAGTACGAAGCAGAGAAAGGAAATAGCGTGAAGTTCACCTCGACCACAGTCAAGACAGCTGTCGGCGCCGCTGCAATCGCAGCGGCAGGGACATTCACCGCGGCTACCGCGGTTGCCGCTCCGCCGACCCTGGGCGGATTCGGTGCCAGTGAGCAGCTTGTGGATGGAGCTCTCATCACCAATTACACCGTCAGCAATTTGCAGCCGTCCAAGGTCACTATTCCCGGCTATACACCGCAGGGACGTCTTTACCAAGCAAATATTACTGCGCAGGCCAACAGCGGCACTGTGACACCACTGGTTGCCGACTTCAATGCGCGCGCCGGCCAAGGCGGGCAGCAGTACCGGGTGATCGATACGGTTCCGGCTCCCAACGGGTTGAGCCCCGCGCCCATCGCGCAGGGCGGCCAGTCGACCGGAATGTTGTACTTCGATGTCACCGGCGCCACGCCCACCGAGGTCGTCTACAACGACGGCGTGCAGGACGTTCTGGTCTGGAGGTGAACGTCGGCGCGTCCGCAATGTCGACCTTCCCGCGCCCTGAGCGGTGGCGCGGGAAGGTCGACTGCGCCGGGATCGTGTCAGTGGCATTTGAACAGCAAAAAAGATAACCATGCTTCGCAGAACGGCGGCCCCGATACACGCTGGATCGGGGCCGCCGGCAAAGCTCAGGAACTAATTCTGATGCGATTCCTGGCGCTTTTCCGCGGCCGAGGCGGAGCCACGCGCGGCCTCTGCTTCCGCCTCTTTCTTGGCCGCGTCACGCTGTGATTGCGCCTTGTCCTGCTGAGCCTCACCCTCTTTTTCGAGGTCTTCGTTACCAACCACGCTGCCGATGGCTTCTTTGGCTAGACCTTTGGCCCCTTCGACGACGCCCTTGATGCCTTCTTCAGGCCCACTCTTCTTGTCATCTGACATTGCGTCCTCCTCTTGGCGCTTGGATCACCGGTCCGACACCGACGAGGGATCGGACCAGTCTTTCGCGCGGCCCGAGCCCTGAACTGCTTTCGACTCTTCTCGCCGCCGACACGGGCATTCCCCTGGTGCCGTGCCGTGAAACCATTCCGCGACAGGCCGCTGCAACAGTCCGGCGCACGGGTGAAGGCATGCGATCCGCGCGCCTCACCGAGTCGCCGTTCGGC
>NZ_JBYCLD010000424.1:0-4050 GCF_057473725.1 Mycobacterium sp. TH-M11
ACCTCCGACGGCGGTATGCAGCTCGTCACCGTGCGGCCGGCTGCCAACGTCGCCGTGCACAACGCCGAATTGGCTCACGGCGTCGCGTTCGCTCAAGAGCGTGCCCAGCGTGAGGCCCGCCTCCAGCAGCCTCTGTTCGTCATGCCGACCAAAGGCATCTTCACATCGGGCTTCGGCTACCGGTGGGGCGTCCTGCACGCGGGCATCGACATCGCGAACTCGATCGGCACCCCGATCCGTGCGGTCTCCGACGGTCTCGTCGTCGCCGCCGGCCCGACCGCGGGTTACGGCATGTGGGTCAAGCTGCGCCACGCCGACGGAACCGTCACCCTCTACGGACACGTCAACAGCACCACGGTCAGTGCAGGCGAGCGCGTGATGGCCGGTGACCAAATCGCCACCATGGGCAATCGCGGCAACTCCACCGGCCCGCACTTGCACTTCGAGGTGTTGCTCAGCGGCAGCCAGCGCGTCGACCCCGTTCCGTGGCTGGCGAAGCGCGGCCTGTCCGTCGGTACCTTCGCCGGTTGATCGTGACCGATCCGAACTACCCCTCGTGGCCAGGCAGCACCGAAACTGGCATCATTCGGCGCGCGCCCACCGGTCGGCTGCCGACGTCGGACGACACCCGCGCGGCATATGTCGCCCCACCACTGCAGCCGCAGTTCTCGCCCACACCCGTCTCCTTCGGTGAGCCCGGCCGCGCCACGGCGGTGGCCGCCGCGGCGGTCAGCATCGTGAGCGGCTGGGCCACGTCGGTGGTGGCGACCGACCTGATCGCCGGCTGGTGGCACACCGATCGATTGTTCTGCATCGCGGTGGCATTTTTGGCGCTGATCTTCGCGACGGCGACGATTTCCGGGGTGATCTTGCTGTTGCTACGGCAGGCGCTGAGCCGCTACCTGATCGTGGCCGGCGCGGTGGTCGCGATCCTCACCTATCTCGGCGTGTTCATCGCCGGGGCGCGAGTGGCCTGGATCGTGCATACGCTGCCCCTCCTGCCGATCGCCAGCGCGGTGCTGACGCTGCTGCCGCGTACCCGCGACTGGCTGCAGGAGGATCAGCCCTAGCATCGTCGGCGCGCCAAAGCTGTTGCCGCCTCAGAGCTTTGCCACCGGGGCGTGGTTGTGCATCAGCTTGACCCGCCCCGAGCTGCCGAAGTCGATCAGCGACATGGCCGACTCGCCGATTCCCGACACCTCTTCCACGCGGCCCAGCCCGTACTTGTCGTGGGTGACCCGGTCGCCGGGCTCCAGTACCAGCAGCGGCCGTTTGCTCGCCCCGCCCCGCGTTGGTGACGGCCGGGGTGCGCCGAATCGGCCGGCCCCGCTGACCGGCGCACTGAACGATGGGGTCGGGTCGGTACGCCGCCAGTCGATGAGCTCCTGCGGAATCTCGCGCAGGAAACGTGATTCCGGGTTGAGCATCGGCTGCCCCCACGACGACCGGACCTTGGCCCGGCTGAGGAACAGCCGCTGGCGCGCCCGGGTGATCCCGACGTAGGCCAGTCGGCGCTCCTCGGATAGCTCCGTCGGATCGCCCAACGCCCGCATGTGCGGGAACATTCCGTCTTCCCAGCCGGTCACGAAGACCACCGGGAACTCCAGGCCCTTGGCGGTGTGCAACGTCATCAACGTGACCAAACCTGCTGTTTGCTCGGGGATTTCATCGGTGTCGGCCACCAGCGACACCCGCTCCAGGAATTGCGCGAGCACACCGGTGTCCGGCACGTCCTCGTCGTCGGGCACGTCATCGAGCACCGCGGCGTTGGCCAGGTCGGTCGCGAATTCGTGTGCGACGCTGACGAGTTCGTTGAGGTTGTCCAGCCGGGCCAGGTCTTGGGGATCGGAGGAAGACTCCAGCTCCGTGCGGTATCCGGTGCGCTCGAGCACCGCCTCGACCAGTTCGCCGAGATCGCCTTCGGACGAAGCAAGCTTGGTGCGCAGTTCGTCCATCATCTCGACGAAACCCGCAATCGCTTTGGCCGACCGGGTGTTCAGCAGCGGCACCTTGCCTTCGGCGGCGGCTTCCAGCGCGTCGGCGAAGCTGGACCCGGTGTTCTCCGCGTACACCGCAACGCATGCCTCGGCGCGGTCACCGATGCCCCGCCGCGGCGTGTTGAGGATGCGCCGCAGGCTGACCGCGTCGCCGGGGTTGTCCAGCACCCGCAGGTAGGCCACGATGTCGCGAATCTCGCGGCGCTCGTAAAACCGCACTCCCCCGACGACTTTGTACGGAATGCCGGCGCGGATGAACACTTCTTCCACCGACCGCGACGAGTTGTTGGTGCGGTAAAACACGGCCACGTCGTTGTAGGTGAGGTCGCCCTTGGCGGCCAGCGCATCGATTTCCTCGGCGATGAACCGCGCCTCGTCGTGTTCGTTGTCGGCGACATAGCCGACGATCAACTCGCCCTCACCGGCGTCGGTCCACAGCCGCTTGTCGCGACGCGCGGGGTTACGCGAGATCACCGAATTGGCCGCCGACAGGATGTTCTGCGTGGAGCGGTAGTTCTGCTCGAGCAGAATGGTGGTCGCGTTCGGATAGTCGCGCTCGAAGTCTTCGATGTTGCGGATCGTGGCTCCGCGGAACGCATAGATCGACTGGTCGGCGTCACCGACCACGCACAACTCCCCGGGCGGCACACCCTCTTCGCCGGGTTCGAGATCGCGGCCGACCAGCTCGCGGACCAGCACGTATTGCGCATGGTTGGTGTCCTGGTACTCGTCGACCAGGATGTGTCGGAAGCGCCGACGATAGTGGTCGGCGATCTGCGGGAAGGCCTGCAGCACCGCGACCGTCTCCCCGATCAGGTCGTCGAAGTCCAGTGCGTTGGCCACCCGCAGCCGCTGCTGGTACTCGGCGTAGACCGCGGCCACCGTGCGCGCCAGGTCGTCGGAGAGGTCGTCATCGGAGAGGTTGGCCAGCGCCTGCTGTGGGTCGATCAGCTCGTTCTTGAGGTTGGAGATGGCGTTGGCCATCAGCCTCGGCGTATACCGCTTGATGTCGAGGCCCATGTCCTTGCCGATCATCTGCAGCAGACGGCGCGAATCGTCGGCGTCATAGATCGAGAAGTTCGAGTTCAGGCCCGAGATCAGCGACGCCTGATTGCGCAGGATCCGCACGCAGGTCGAGTGGAAGGTCGACACCCACATAGCTCTGGCTCGCGGTCCGACCAGCGTGGCCACCCGCTCGCGCATCTCTGCGGCGGCCTTGTTGGTGAAGGTGATCGCCAGCACCTGGCCGGGACCGACGTCGCGCGCGGCCAGGAGATAGGCGATCCGCCGGGTCAGCACGGCCGTCTTGCCCGAACCGGCGCCGGCCACGATCAGCAGCGGCGAGCCCTCGTGCAGCACCGCCTGGCGCTGTTGAGGATTGAGCCCGTCGAGCAGATGGTCGGTCTCGGATTCGGTTACGTGCTGCACACTCATCGGTTTCCAAACCTACCGCCGATCGGTGACACCTTTGCGCCGGAACGCCTGCAAGTGGCACACTCAGTTTTGTGCTCACTGCGCAGCGGCGATTTTTCTACGGGTACCGGCCGACGGTGCCCGTGGTGTAGCTGCTTCCCAGAGCCCCGCGGTCCACTTCCGGATCCGGGGCTCGTCTCTTGTGTGAGGCCCGAAACCGGATGACACCGCAACAACCTCCGCACAACGAGATTCCGGAGTCCGAGATGACAATCGAAACACAACAACCCACTGACATCGATGCCTTGCGGCTGGAGATAGACCGGCTCGACGCCGAGATCCTGGCAGCGGTCAAACGTCGCGCCGAGGTCTCCCGAGCGATCGGCAAAGCCCGGATGGCCTCCGGCGGCACTCGGCTGGTGCACAGCCGCGAGATGAAGGTCATCGAGCGCTACCGCGAGCTCGGACCCGAAGGCAAGGACCTGGCGATGCTGCTGCTCAGGTTGGGCCGCGGCCGACTCGGCCACTGATCCGCGTCGTCGGCCCATTCACCTCGACTTCAGCGGCGTCCGTCGCGACCTGACTAATGTCGAGGTATGACTGCGGTTGACAATATTCCCGACATCTCGGCGACCCCGGC
>NZ_JBYCLD010000425.1:0-5534 GCF_057473725.1 Mycobacterium sp. TH-M11
ATTTTGGCCGAGTTGGCTCAGTACGCGCGGGCGACGTTCGCCGACATCGGCGAGCGGGTGCGACTCTCGGCGCCGGCGGTCAAGCGGCGCGTCGACCGGATGCTCGACAGCGGAGTGATCCGCGGATTCACCACCGTCATCGATCGCAACGCGGTGGGGTGGCGGACCGAGGCCTATGTGCAGGTCTTCTGCCACGGTCGAATCTCGCCGGACGAATTGCGTCGCGCCTGGCTCGACATCCCCGAAGTCGTCAGCGCCGCAACGGTTACCGGCGCTGCGGACGCCCTCCTGCGAGTGCTGGCGCGCGACATGACGCATCTCGAGGACGCGCTGGAGCGGATTCGCACCAGTGCCGCCGTCGACCGCAGCGAGAGTATCGTCGTGCTGTCGAACCTGATCGACCGGTCGCACGCGCAGGGGTGAGCAATTCCTCGGCCACCACAATCGTGTAAGAACTCTCCAATGACCACGAATCCTGGCGACAACGGCATCCTGATCGTCGGCGGCGGACTTGCCGCGACCCGGACCGCCGAGCAGTTGCGTCGGGCCGAATACGCCGGTCCGATCACCATCGTCAGCGATGAGGTGCACCTGCCCTATGACCGCCCCCCGCTGTCCAAAGAGGTGTTGCGCAGCGAGGTCGACGACGTGACGCTCAAGCCGCGCGAGTTCTACGACGAGCAGAACATCACTGTGCGGTTGGGTGCGGCTGCCGCCGGCATCGACACCGGTGCGCAGACCGTGACGCTCGAAGACGGATCGGTACTGGGTTACGACCAACTCGTTATTGCGACAGGCCTGGTGCCACGGCGCATTCCGGCGTTTCCCGACCTGGCGGGCATCCGGGTACTGCGCTCGTTCGACGAGAGCCTGGCGTTGCGCCGGCACGCCTCGCAGGCGCAACGCGCCGTGGTGGTCGGTGCCGGATTCATCGGCTGCGAGGTGGCGGCCAGTCTGCGTCGACTCGGAGTCGATGTCGTGCTGGTCGAGCCGCAGCCCGCGCCCCTGGCCGGGGTTCTCGGCGAGCAGATCGGCCTCCTGGTGGCCCGGCTGCACCGTGCGGAAGGGGTCGACGTGCGGACCGGTGTCGGCGTGGCCGACGTGCGTGGTGACACGCACGTCACCTCGGTGCTGTTGACCGACGGCACCGAGGTGAATGCCGACCTGGTCGTGGTGGGCATCGGGTCGCGGCCGGCGACCGATTGGCTCGACGGCAGCGGCATCGAGGTCGACAACGGCGTCATCTGCGACTCCGTCGGCCGGACCAGCGCACCGAATGTCTGGGCGCTCGGCGACGTGGCGTCATGGCGTGACCCGAAGGGACACCAAGTGCGCGTAGAACATTGGAGCAATGTCGCCGACCAAGCCCGCGCTGTTGTGCCCGCCATGCTCGGCATGGATGCGCGGGTAGGGGTGGTGGTCCCGTACTTCTGGAGCGATCAGTACGACGTCAAGATCCAGTGCCTGGGTGAACCCGTCGCCACCGACACCGTGCACATCGTCGAGGACGACGGCCGCAAGTTTCTCGCCTACTACGAGCGCGACGGCGCGGTGGCCGGCGTGGTGGGCGGCGGAATGCCTGGCAAGGTCATGAAGGCGCGAGCTAAAATCGCTGCTGCTGTGCCGATTTCGGAAATACTCGGGTAACCGACACCGCCGAACGTCGACTTGTCGTGGTTAAAATCCTTGATTTCCACAACAAGTCGACGTTCACGCGCGGATAGCCGTTGGAACGGCGAACCAGGGTAGGCGCGGTCGAGGCGGCGGTGATGCCGATCGGCGGCAGATCCTTACTTGCGGGCAGCGTCCGTCGCCGCGAGAAAATTTATCTCGGCCGCCGCTATTTCCAGATGACTGGCGGGCCGTGTGGTGAGCACGCCGCCAGTAGCCGGTAATCCCCGCCGGGCCAGCAGCGGGCGCGCACCACGAATTCGACGTCAGACTCGCGGGTCCGGCGATGCGGTTCCAGTGTCAGGTGCGCGAACGCTGACGTGGGTGTGGCTCGCGCTCCGATCTTGTCGACGGTGGCCTCGATCGTGGACTGTTCTGGCAGCGAAAGGTATTGCCACATAATCGAATGCCATAGTACGGTCAGCGTGCCGTCGGCGAGGCCAAGCCCGGCCACGGCTTGGGTGGCGTTGCGGCGATGCAACGTCGCCGGCACCACACGGGCGACGCTTATTGCGCCGCGCAGCCGATCCAGTCGGACCTGCTGATCAGGCCAGACATAGCTGAGCAGGGTCAACTCGCCCGCCGCGTCGGTGGCATCCAGCGGCGCGATGTCGTAACCGTGTCGCTCGGCGATGATCAAATCCGCCGGGGGAGGCAGATCGCCGCGCCAGGCGTCGTCGATCGTCACCGGTGAATCGGCCGGGCCCCACTCGCCGCCCGGATAACGGTAGCGGTAGTAGTCGGCGCGCAGGTTCAGCCCGGCGCTGCAGCCGATCTCGAAAAGCCTTACCGGCAGCCCGAATCGCTCGGTCAGCGTCAGTAGACCGCCGAGCAGCGCGGCGGACCGGCCGACCTCGTTGGTCTGCGGTGGCTGGTCGAGGGCGGCCCGCAGATAGTCGGCGTAATCGGAAGCGGCTTGCCGAATATCGGGCCACGCTTGCTGCACGTTCCACGTTCCGCCGGCACTGGGATACCAGCGTCGCAGCGCAGGCGCGCGTCCATCGAGAGCCAGCCGATGCAGTCCGCCCAGCAGTCGCAGCGGCAAAGCCAAACGGCCAGAATCATTTTCGTGGCCGGCAAAGATCCGGGCGAACACGCCGTCGGCCTCGGCGTCGCGGCCGATCATGGGTAGCAGGTCGCCATACATCGCCGAACCCATGGCTGCGCAGACCTGTCCTTGCAACTCGATAGCCCGCAGCAGTCGGCTCATGGCTCTAAATCCTTCAGCCCGGCGCGCACAACGTCAAAGGCATCGCCCAAAGCTTGCGGTAAAGAGACCGATTCGTCATCCAGCCAATGCTCGTAGGCGCTCAACGCCACGCCGAGCATCATCCAGGCGACCGTCTGCGGCCGCAGAGCGCTGGTCTCGACGCCGATCCGGTCTGCCACGAATGCTGCGATCACCTCGCGCCATCCCGCATACATGGTCATCGAATACGCCTGCAGTTCAGCCGTTTTCAGGATAACCCGCATACGCTGCCGGTGCCGCACGGTCTCGGACTCGCCGAACGTGTTGAACGACAGCAGGGCGGCTCGCAGTGCATCGCCGAGTGGCATGCCCGGATCGACGTCGCCCAGCAGTTTGCCCAGGTGTTGCAGATGAGCGTCGAAATCGCCCCATGGAATTGCGTTCTTCGACGCGTAATAACGGAACACGCTGCGCCGGGCGATGCCGGCGGCCTGCGCGATCTCGTCGACGCTCACCTCGGCGAATCCGCGCTCGGCGAAAAGCCCGATCGCGACGGCCGAAATGTGTTCGGGCGTGGTGGACCGCCGGCGGCCGACCCGTGGCTGCGGTTGCGCCATCGACCCCCACCCTTCCATTCCGGCACTCGATGCCATATTCTGACTGAGATTCTGACCACATCGACGCGACTTGTCGAGCGCTATCCGAACGAAAGGCAACGTCATGGAGCAGCAGCAAAAGGCCGATAGCGGCACCGGAACCGCTTCGTCGGCGACCTCGAGCTCGGAGCTCGTCACCGAGACACTGGTCGAAGAGGTGTCCATCGACGGGATGTGCGGGGTCTACTGATCGTGAGCGCCCCCGTCAAGGGGTGCACCGAGTTCGATCCCGATCATGCATGGCGCCTGCACCCGCAGGTCGCTGTGCGTCCCGAAAATTTCGGTGCGCTGTTGTATCACTTCGGAACTCGCAAACTCTCGTTCCTGAAGAACCGCACCATCCTTGAGGTGGTGCAATCCCTGGCTGATCACCCCGACGTCCGGGCGGCCCTGCGGGCGGCCGGTGTCGAGGGCCCGGAGCAGGACCCTTACCTGCATGCGCTCGCCGTGCTGGCCGGCTCGAACATGCTGGTGCCCACCATGGTGGTACCCGCCAAAGAGGAGACAGCGTGACATCGACAGTGCCGCGGCTCATCGAACAGTTCGAACGCGGGCTGGACGCGCCGATCTGCCTGACCTGGGAGCTGACCTACGCGTGCAACCTGGCGTGCGTGCACTGCCTGTCGTCGTCGGGCAGACGAGACCCGCGCGAGCTCTCGACGCGCCAGTGCAAAGACATCATCGACGAGTTGGAACGCATGCAGGTGTTCTACGTCAATATCGGCGGCGGGGAACCGACTGTGCGGCCGGACTTTTGGGAACTGGTCGACTACGCGACCGCACACCACGTCGGCGTGAAGTTCTCCACCAACGGGGTGCGGATCACCCCCGAGGTGGCTGCCCGACTGGCGGCCAGTGACTACGTCGACGTCCAGATCTCGCTGGACGGCGCCACCGCCGAGGTGAACGACGCCGTCCGCGGTGCCGGATCCTTCGCGATGGCGATTCGCGCGTGCGAGAACCTCGCCGCGGCCGGCTTCAAAGACGCCAAGATCTCGGTCGTGGTGACCCGACACAACGTCGATCAGCTCGACGAATTCGCCTCACTGGCAACTAGATACGGCGCTACGTTACGCATCACCCGGCTGCGTCCGTCCGGCCGCGGTGCCGATGTCTGGGACGACCTGCATCCGACCGCCGCGCAGCAGGTGCAGTTGTACGACTGGTTGGTGGCCAAAGGCGAGCGAGTGCTCACCGGTGACTCCTTCTTCCATCTGTCCGGGTTGGGGGAACCCGGTGCGCTGTCGGGGTTGAACATGTGTGGCGCCGGACGGGTGGTGTGCCTGATCGACCCGATCGGCGACGTCTACGCCTGCCCGTTCGCCATCCACGACCGCTTCCTGGCGGGAAATGTGTTGTCCAACGGGGGTTTTGACAAAGTCTGGAAGGACGCCCCGCTGTTCAAGGAGCTGCGCGAGCCGCAGTCGGCGGGCGCCTGCACAAGCTGCGGGCACTATGACAGCTGCCGCGGCGGCTGCATGGCGGCCAAGTTCTTCACCGGCCTACCACTCGACGGCCCCGACCCGGAATGCGTTCAGGGCTACGGCGGGCCGGCGCTGGCACAAGAGCGCGACAAGCCGCGTCCCGCCGGGGACCACTCCCACAGCGGCCGACGCAAGAGCGGGCCGGTGCCGCTGACGCTGACAGTGCCCCCTCGGACGCCCCCGGCAAAACTCTGCAACGAGAGCCCGGTCTAGCCGTGGCTCGTGACGTCTGGTTCGAGACCGTCGCCATCGCGCAGCAACGCGCGAAGAAACGGCTGCCCAAGTCGTCCTATTCCGCGTTGGTGTCCGCCAGTGAAAAAGGACTGACGGTCTTCGACAATGTCGAGGCCTTCGGCGAGCTTGGCTTCGCGCCGCACGTGGTGGGCGCGCTGGGAAACCGCGATCTCGCGACAACCGTTATGGGGCAGGATATTTCCCTTCCGGTGATTATCTCGCCGACGGGCGTGCAGGCCGTTGACCCGGATGGCGAGATTGCCGTGGCCCGGGCCGCAGCAGCGCGGGGGACGGCGATGG
>NZ_JBYCLD010000426.1:0-8590 GCF_057473725.1 Mycobacterium sp. TH-M11
TTGGTGCCCAACCAGTGTCGGGTACTCGGCGGCGTCAGTAACGCGTTGAAGTCGAGGTCGCGGTAGGAATACGGCAGCAGAGATGGCAGCGTGTAGCAGCCGACGAACAACATCAGCAGGATCAGCAGTGACGCCACCGCCGAGCGGCGGCGCAAAAAGCGGCGCGCCACCAACGTCCGGCGGGATGCGAATGCCGGTGCAGTCATGACACCCGCACCCTGGGATCGACTGCAGCGTAGATGAAGTCCGACAGCAGACCCGCCAGTAAGACGACCGCGCCGGCGAACACCGTGATCGCCGCGACGATGTTGGCGTCCTGGGTGGCGACACCTTGCACCATCCATTCGCCCATGCCGTGCCAGCCGAAGATCTTTTCGACGAACACCGCGCCGGTCACCAACCCGGCTACGCCGTAAGCGAATAGCGTGGCCAACGGGATCAGCGCCGTCCGCAACCCATGCTTGATCAGCGCGCGGCGGCGGGTGAGCCCCTTGGCCCGCGCCGTGCGGATGAAATCCTGACCGAGCACGTCGAGCATCGCGTTGCGCTGGTATCGGCTGAACCCCGCTGCGGTGCCCAGCGCCAGCGTGAGCGTTGGTAAAGCCAAGTGCTGCAAGCGATCCACCAACCGCGCCGCGGTGCCGTCGATCAGCGCCGGCGACGTCTCCCCGGTGTACTGGAACAGCTGCCAGCCCAGCGCCCAGTTCACCCGCAGCGCGCCCAGGATCAGCAGGTTGGCGATCACGAAGGTCGGGGCGGAGAGCACCAGCAGCGAGAGCATCGTGATGACGCGGTCGCTGACCCGGTACTGCCGGATCGCCCCCCACGCGCCCAGCACCACCCCGATGATCGTGCCGGCCACCGAGCCGATCAGCAGCAGCCGAAGGCTGACCCCGATCCGGCGCCACAGTTCGCTCGACACCGGCTGACCGGTGATCGTCGCGCCGAAGTCGCCGCGCACCGCATGCGACACCCAGTTCGCGTATCGCAGCGGGATGGGTTGGTTCAGTCCGAGTTGGGCGGCCTTGGCGTCGATGACGGCCTGCGGCGGGCGTGGGCTGCGCTGCATCAGGCTCTCCAGCGGGGAGAAGGCCACCGAGGTCAGGCAGAACGTCAAAAACGACGCCAATGCCAACAACGCCACATAGTTCGCCGCGCGACGCACCAGAAACCGGGCCATGGCTACCGGACTCGCCCCTGTTGCATTCGCCCAGACTAAGAGGTGTGGCTCCGAGGGGCCCGGACCGGTGAGTTGACGGCCTGTCCTGTGCGCCGAGCGTGAAACCCTTGCGAAGAAAACCCCAGATTTTCGCAGCAGGTTCACGCTCGCCGACGTGTCGGTCTGGTGCTGCACACTCGCGGGATGGTTGGACCGTTCATCGGCAGTGAAGCAGTCGCCGCGGCCACGGTGACGCCGTATCAGCTGCGGACGCGGTTCACTGCGATCTACCGCGATGTCTACATCGCACAGGGTTTCGAGCTGTCAGCCGCCGCGCGAGCCCAGGCCGCCTGGCTGTGGTCGCAGCGACGCGGCGTCGTGGCCGGCTACTCGGCGTCGGCGCTGCATGGAGCCAGGTGGGCGAACGCCAAACGGCCCGCGGAGTTGATCTACGGCAACCGTCATGCTCCAGCCCTGGTGCGGACATGGTCGGATCGGATCGAGGACGGCGAGACGACGGTGGTCGACGGTGTGCCGGTAACCAACCCGGCGCGGACGGCCCTCGACCTTGCGTGTCGATATCCCATGGGCCCCGCCGTTGCGGCGATCGATGCCCTCGCTCGGGCGGCGGACCTCAAGATTTCCGACGTCGACCTTCTCGCCGAGCGCTACCCGGGGCGGCGGGGCATTCGTCGCGCCCGGGTCGCGCTGAGCATGGTCGACGCCGGCGCCGAGTCGCCACGCGAGACGTGGCTGCGACTCGTCCTGCTCCGGGCCGGATTCCCCGCCCCGCAGACGCAGATCCCGGTTTACGACGAATACGGCCAACTCGTTGCGGAACTCGACATGGGCTGGGAACACCTCAAGCTCGCGGTCGAATACGACGGCGACCAGCACTGGACCGACCGTCGGCAACTCCGCAAGGACATCGCGCGGTCAGAAGCGTTGAGCGATCTCGGCTGGATCAACGTCCGGGTGACGGCAGCGGACACCGAAGGCGGCGTGGTCGCGCGGGTGGCAGCAGCGTGGGCTCGTCGAGCGTGAATCCACTGCGAAGAAAAGGCCAGATTCTCGCAGCAGTTTCACACTCGTCGCATCAACCGGCCACCGCGGTTTCGTTGACAGCCACCCAAACGGCTGGTTTCATACTTGGTAATGTGCGTAATGATGACCGAATCTACCAACTTTACCGAGAATCGGGACGGCTGATGACCACCCATGAGGCGCCCGCTGCCGGGCAATACGAGCTGAGCCACCTGCGCTCGCTAGAGGCCGAAGCCATCCACATCATCCGTGAGGTCGCCGCCGAGTTCGAGCGTCCGGTGCTGCTGTTTTCCGGCGGCAAGGACTCGATCGTGATGCTGCAGCTGGCCTTGAAGGCGTTCGCGCCCGGCCGGCTGCCGTTTCCGGTAATGCACGTCGACACCGGTCACAACTTCGACGAGGTAATCGCCACCCGCGACGAACTGGTCGCTGAGACCGGGGTGCGGCTGGTGGTCGCCAAGGTTCAAGACGACATCGACGCCGGCCGGGCGGTGGAGACCATCCCGTCGCGCAACCCGCTGCAGACCGTCACGCTGCTGCGCGCGATTCGGGAGAACAAGTTCGACGCGGCGTTCGGCGGTGCCCGACGCGACGAGGAGAAGGCCCGGGCCAAAGAGCGGGTGTTCAGCTTCCGCGACGAGTTCGGGCAGTGGGATCCCAAGGCGCAGCGGCCCGAGCTGTGGAACATCTACAACGGCCGCCACCACAAGGGCGAGCACATCCGGGTGTTCCCGCTGTCCAACTGGACCGAGTTCGACATTTGGTCCTACGTCGGCGCCGAGGAGATCAAGCTGCCGTCGATCTACTACGCCCACCGGCGAAAAGTCTTCGAGCGCGACGGGATGCTGCTGGCCGTCGACAAGCACCTGCAGCCGCGCGCCGACGAGAAGGTGATCGAGAAGACGGTCCGGTTCCGCACCGTCGGCGACGTGACGTGCACCGGCTGCGTGGAGTCGGAGGCGGCCACGGTCGCCGAGGTGGTCGCCGAGACGGCGGTGTCGCGGCTGACCGAGCGCGGCGCCACCCGGGCCGACGACCGGATCTCCGAGGCCGGCATGGAAGACCGCAAGAGGCAGGGGTACTTCTGATGGCGACACTGCTGCGTATTGCAACGGCCGGTTCGGTCGACGACGGCAAGTCCACGCTGATCGGGCGGCTGCTGTATGACTCCAAGGCCGTCATGGACGACCAGTGGGCCTCGGTGCAGCGCACCTCCAAGGACCGCGGCCACGAATACACCGACCTGTCGCTGGTCACCGACGGACTGCGCGCCGAGCGGGAACAAGGCATCACGATCGACGTCGCCTACCGCTACTTCGCCACGCCCAGGCGGAAATTCATCATCGCCGACACCCCGGGCCACATCCAGTACACCCGCAACATGGTCACCGGCGCGTCCACCGCGCAGCTGGCCATCGTGCTGGTCGACGCAAGACACGGTCTATTGGAGCAGTCGCGCCGGCACACCTTTCTGGCATCGCTGCTGGGCATCGAGCACATCGTGCTCGCGGTCAACAAGATGGACCTCATCGATTGGGACAAAGCAGCTTTCGAGGACATCCGCGACGAGTTTTACGCCTTCGCCACCCGGCTTGACGTCCAGGACGTGCTGACCATCCCGATGTCGGCGCTGCACGGCGACAACGTGGTCAGTAAATCCGAGCACACGCCGTGGTACGACGGGCCCGCGCTGCTGTCGCACCTCGAAGAGGTTTACATCGCGGCAGATCGCAATCTCGTCGACGTCCGGTTCCCGGTGCAGTACGTCATCCGACCGCAGACCAAGGAGCACCAGGACCACCGCAGCTACGCGGGCACGGTCGCCAGCGGTGTGATGCGCCCGGGTGACGAAGTGGTCGTGCTACCGACCGGCAAGCCCACCCGTATCACCGCGATCGAAGGGCCCACTGGCCCAGTGGCGGAGGCATTTCCACCGATGGCGGTCTCGGTGAGCCTCGCCGACGACATCGACATCTCCCGTGGCGACATGCTCGCCCGGCCGGCCAACGCGCCGCGGGTCACCCAAGACTTCGACGCGACCGTGTGCTGGATGGCCGACGCGTCGGCCCTGGAGCCTGGCCGCGATTATCTGATCAAGCACACCACGCGAACCACGCGGGTGCGGGTCACCGCGCTCGACTACCGCCTGGATGTCAACACGCTGCGCCGCGACAAGGAAGCAAGGGCTTTGCAGCTCAACGAACTTGGCCGAGTATCGCTGCGCTCACAGGTACCGTTGCTGCTCGACGAGTACACCCGCAACGCCAGCACCGGCTCGTTCATCCTGATCGACCCGCACACCAACGGGACCGTGGCCGCGGGCATGGTGCTGCGCGAGGCCGCCGCGCAGAGCGCGAGTCCCAACACGGTGCGGCATCGCTCGCTGGTGACTGCGCAGGACCGCATGTCGCGGGGCCGCACGATCTGGTTCACCGGTCTTTCGGCGTCGGGTAAGTCGTCGGTGGCGATGCTGGTTGAGCGGAAAATGCTCGAAAAAGGCGTTCCCGCTTATGTTCTCGATGGCGACAATCTGCGGCATGGCCTGAACGCCGACCTGGGTTTTTCCATGGCCGACCGGGCCGAAAACCTGCGCAGGCTGGCGCACGTCGCGGCGTTGATCGCGGACGCCGGCCACACCGTGCTGGTGCCGGCGATCAGCCCGCTGGAAGAGCACCGCGAGCTGGCCCGCGGTATCCATGCCGACAATGGCCTGGACTTCCTCGAGATCTTCTGCGACACCCCGCTCGCGGACTGTGAGCGGCGTGACCCCAAGGGCCTCTACGCGAAGGCGCGCGCCGGTGAGATCACCCACTTCACCGGGATCGACAGTCCCTACCAGCGACCGAAGAATCCGGATCTGCGACTCGTGCCGGACCGCAGTCTCGACGAGTTGGCGCAGCAAGTGGTCGAGCTGATCGAGGGGCGGAATTGAGCGGGCGTAGCGACCACGAGCTGGCCGCGCGGCTGGCCACCCAAGCCGGCAGACTGCTGCTGGCCGTCCGCGAAGAGCTCGCCGACGCCACCGAGGCTGACCGAAAAGCCGCAGGCGACAAGCGGTCCCACGACTACCTGATGGCGGCGCTGACGCGCGAACGCCCCGATGACGCGGTGCTCTCCGAAGAGGGCGTCGACGATCCGGTTCGGTTGAGCGCGCAGCGGGTGTGGATCGTCGATCCGCTGGACGGAACCCGGGAGTTCTCCGAGCTGGGCCGCGAGGACTGGGCAGTGCACGTCGCGTTGTGGCAGTCCGGCGCGCTGGTGGCCGGCGCGGTGGCGCTGCCCGCGCAGGGCGTCACGTTGGCCACCCCACATCCCGCGCCGCCGCCGGCACACTCTGGTCCGCCGCGGATCGTGGTCTCGCGAACCCGGCCGCCCGCCATCGCGCTGCAAGTGCGCGATCAGCTGAACGGCACACTGGTCGAGATGGGCTCGGCGGGCGCAAAAGTCGCCGCGGTGATCCAGGGTGTGGCCGATGTGTACGTCCACGCCGGCGGCCAGTACGAGTGGGATTCAGCGGCGCCGGTCGCCGTGGCCCGCGCCGCTGGTCTGCACACGTCCCGCATCGACGGCTCACCGTTGGAGTACAACCGGGAAGACCCCACACTGCCCGACCTGGTGGTGTGCCGCCCAGAACACGCCGACGCGGTGCTCGCGGTCACGCGCTGAGCGCGCGCCGGTGGGAGAATCTTCTTCCATGCGGATGTCGGCGAAGGCGGAGTACGCGGTGCGGGCGATGGTCGAACTGGCCACCGTCGCCGACGGTGTCCTGGTCACCACCGATGAGCTGGCCAATGCGCAGGGAATCCCGCCGCAGTTTCTCGTCGACATCCTGTCCGCGTTGCGCTCCGACCACCTGGTTCGCAGCCACCGCGGCCGCGACGGCGGATACGAGCTATCTCGTCCCGGAACCGAGATCAGCATCGCCGATGTGCTGCGCTGCATCGACGGTCCGCTGGCCAGCGTCCGCGACATCGGGCTGGGCGATCTGCCGTATTCAGGACCGACTGCGGCGCTCACCGATGTCTGGCGGGCCCTGCGGGCCAGCATGCGTTTCGTGCTGGAACAGACCAGCCTGGCCGCCGTAGCCACCGGGACGCTGCCCGACCACGTCGGCCGGCTGGCCGACGACTACCGCGATCAGGAGACCCGACGCCGTAGTGCGCGCAGCGCCGGCTAGCTGCCCGAGCCGTAGGGCTGAGTCAGGATCTCCAGGAAGTGACCGGCGGGGTCTCGGAAATAGACGCCCCGCCCGCCGTAGTTGGTGTTGAACTCGCCGGGGCGTCGGCCGGCGGGGTCCGCCCAATGCTGCAGCCCGCGCGACACAATCTTGCCGTAGATCGCGTCGAAGTCGTCCTCGGAGACCAGAAACGCGTAGTGCTGGGCAGCGATGTTCTCGCTTTCGGGCACCTCGATGTAGTCGAGGGTTGCTCCGTGTTCGAGGCCGACAGTCAGGAAGCGGCCGAACGGCTTCGGGCTCGGCAGCCCGAACAGCTCGCTGATGAACCCGGCGGATTTCCCGCTGTCGTGTGCGGCGACGATGGTGTGGTTGAACTCGATAGGCATCGTGGTGGCCAGTCTACTTGGGTGCGGTCAACTCCAGCGCGATGTTGTCCGGATCGCGGAACTGCAGGATGTAGGCCGGGCCGATGTCCTTGACGGGCTCGTGGCAGATCTCGATGTCGTCGAGATACGCTGCCGCGGAGTCTAATTCGGCCTTATCGGCAACCCGGAACGCGAGGTGGTCCAGGCCGGCGCGATCTTCGTGGAAACGATCGTCGGCGACCGGGCGCAGTCCGAGTAGCGCGCCGCCCAGGTCGTAGATGACGCCGCCGAAGAGAAACCCGAGCCGTTTGCGCGTCGCCTCATCGGCGTTGTCGGGAACCTCGAGCAGCACGGGCCATCCGAAGACAGTCTCGTAAAACTGCCGGGATCGTTCGATGTCGGTGACGGTGAGCCGGACATGAGCGATCGAGTTGGCGGTGATGGCCATTTAGTGATGCTGCCACGCCGATAGTCGCCGGCACAGGGCGGTCGCCATGCCAGAATCGCGATCGTGCAGATAGCGATGACCATGCCGGTCATGGAGCCGGATTTGGACGCCGCCGTATTGCGGGATTGGGCGCGCACGATCGACGACGGGCCGTTCTCGTCGTTGTGTTGGGGCGAGCGGATGGCCTTCGACAACCCGGAGGCGTTGACGTTGCTGGGTGCGCTGTCCGCCTGGACCGACCGGGTGCGGCTGATGACGACGGTGATCGTGCCGCAACTGCACGATCCGGTGATGCTGGCCAAGGCGTTGGCGACCGGCGACATGATCTGCGGCGGGCGGCTCACGGTCGGCCTCGGCGTCGGCGGACGGGTGGAGGACTACGTCGCGGTCGGCGCCGACCCGGCGACGCAGACCATCCGCGGGATGGCGCAGCGGGCCGCGGTGATGAAGCGGGTCTGGGCCGGCGAAAAGATCACCGATGCCAAGCTGCCGGTCGGACCGGCGCCGGTTCAACCGGGTGGGCCGCCGCTACTGGTCGGGACCATCGGACCCAAGACGCTGCGCAGTGCGGCGGCGTGGGCCGACGGACTGGCCGGGACCACGCTGGATCTCGACGTCGCCAAGCAGAACGAGTTGTTCGACGTCGCGCGCCACGCCTGGGCCGAGGCCGGCAAGGCCCGGCCTCACCTGGCCACGTCGTTCTGGTTCGCGCTGGGACCAGCCGATGACGCCCGGGCCCAGGTGCACCGGCATTTGCGTCGCTACATGAACTGGATACCGGCTGAGTACGTCGACGCGATGGCGCCGACCACCGGATTCGCCGGAGGTGACGACGACCTGGTTGCGGTGCTACGCGACTTCAAAGCCGTCGGCACCGACGAGGTGCAGCTCATCCCCACCAGTTCCGACCTCGATCAACTGCGGCGCGCGGCCGATCTGGTGGGGGAGATCAATGCCTGAACGCAACGTCCTGGGCGGCCCGCTGGAGCCGTGCGGCAGTGCGCCGTTGACCGGCTTCTACCGCGATGGCTGCTGTTCGAGCGGACCGGAAGACATTGGCCTACACACGATTTGCGCGGTGGTAACCGCCGAATTCCTGCAACATCAGCGCTCGATCGGCAACGACCTCTCGACGCCCATGCCGCAGTTCAGGTTTCCCGGGCTGGTACCCGGAGATCGCTGGTGCGTGACCGCGCGCAACTGGCTGCTGGCGTACCGCGACGGCCTGGCCGCCCCGGTGGTGTTGGCGTCCACCCACGAGCGCACCCTCGACATCGTGCCGCTCGAGGCACTGCAGGAGCACGCCGTCGATGTGCCCGACGATCTGGGCGGCCTGTAGTCGTTGATGCGCGCCCGACGTCCGCGGCCCCGGTTGCCAGGCGTTAGCCGCAATCGGA
>NZ_JBYCLD010000427.1:0-18583 GCF_057473725.1 Mycobacterium sp. TH-M11
CAGCCGAGGCGAGCGAGACTCGATGCGACTGGCCCCGCTACGCCGTAGGGCATCGATGAGCCGGGCCACGTACCGGGCCTGCCGATGGGTGTGCGGACCGGGGATGTGGAATCGGTTGGGGACTCCATGTCTGGCGACCGCGTCGTCGGTTGAGGCGGCGGTGCCGATCAGCGTGCGGGCGGTCAGTTCTTCGCCGTCGGTAGTGGTCACCGTCCAGGTGTCGGTGCCGCTGTCGAATCGGGTGGTCACGTTCGTCGCGTCGACGGCGCGGACGCCATCGATCAATCCGCGCAGGGGCGCCGGGTTGCCCAGCACCACCACATCGAGGACGCCGTTGCGGCTCACAGGAATCCGGCCCGCCGCCACATCCGCCGGGCCAGCCCGCCCATCAGTCCGACTTCGGCGAAGAACGCGGCCAGCGGCGCGAACGACGAGCGGGACGCCGCGTGGAAGTGCGGGTTGGCCCGCGCCACCCGGCGAGCTTCGCGACCGTCCAGCCCGACTCGGTTGTAGACGACCGGCAGGGTGAACAGGTGGCGGTAGAACGGTCCACCGACGCCCTGCAGGTTGGCCAGCAGCATCCGGCGATAGCGGGGCATCGCCGGGACGCTCCGCCGCAGCCCGTCACGGGCGTACTGAATGTGGCGGGCTTCCTCGGTGACATGAATGCGCATCACCCGCCGCACGATCGGCTGCAGGTCCGGGTCGTCGAGGATCTGGCGCTGCAGCGAGTCGAAGATCTCCTCGCCGACCAGTGCCGCTCCCCACAAGATGCTGCCGCGGAACAGAAACGGAAGCGCGTTGATGACGATGCGCTGATGCAGCCGCGGGCGTACCGGCACGCCGCCGATCCGGTCGATGGTCTTGCCGAACATCAGCATGTGGCGGGTCTCGTCGCCCAGTTCGGTCAGCGAGTAGTGGGTGGTGCGCGCGGTGGGGTTCTTGTGCATCATGTCGCGCAGCAGTGCCTGGTTGAGGATGTTCTCGAACCAGATACCGGCCGACAGGACATTGACCAGCTCCTGGCGTGACATCTCGATCTGCTGTTCGCGGGTCATGGACTCCCACAGACCGGTGCCGTAGAGGGTGCACATCCGTGGCGGTAGGAAGAACTTGTCCTCCTCCAGCGGGGCGTTCCAGTCGATGTCGACGACCGGCGCGTAGGACTTTTTCACCGAGCCTTTCAGCAGGCGCTCGGCAAATTCCTCCCGGGTCGGTTCGCTCGGCCGCACCGCAGTGGTCATCGCAGGAGTCCCCTCTCGCTTCGGTTCTGACAAGAAATTAGGGGCCGTGACAGGTCATGTCAATACCCACGGTACCGGATACTTGCGGTACCTGTCTGACTCCCGTCACCGTCGCCTGGCGCGGGTTGCGGCCGTTCCTGCCAAGATTGTCGGCATGCGTTCTGTGGGGGCGGACCGAAAGGCGGAGACAGCAGTTCTGACCGCCTTTCTTGATCGCGCGCTGTCCGCGCCCGGGGTCCTGATTCTCGAAGGTGAAGCCGGTATCGGAAAGTCCACCCTGCTGCGGGAGACAGCGGAGACCGCAGCCGAGCGTGGTTGCGTGGTGCTCTCCGCTTCGGGTGCACCGGCCGAGGTCAGCTGCGCCTACGCCGCGGTGGCCGATCTGCTGGCGCCTGTCGTCGTACCGGGGGACCTGCCCGAAATCCAACGCGCGGCACTCGAGCAGGTGTTGCTCGGTGGGGGTGACGGGCCGGCCGGCAACGAGCGGATGGTGGCGACCGCGTTTCTGGCGGTGATCCGCAGGGTGAGTTCGGATACGCCAGTGCTGCTCTGCATCGACGACGCCCAGTGGTTGGACGCTTCCAGTCGGGCGGTGATCGGGTTCGCGGCACGGCGGCTGACCGGCCGGACCGGGTTGCTGCTCGCGGTACGGACCGGCTCGGCGGACTCCGTCGACATGAGCTGGCTGAGTGCTACCCGCCCCGACACGGTGGCACGCCTGCCGATACCTCCGCTGAGTCTGGGCGGTGTGCACACTTTGGTGTCAGCGCGGTTGGGGCACACCTTGCCGCGCCCGGCTATTACGCGGATTCACGAAACATCCGGCGGGAACCCATTTTTCGCCCTCGAACTGGCGCGGTTCATCGCAGATTCTCCGGACCAGTCCGACCTACGACTGCCCGACAGTCTGGCGACGTTGGTGCGCGACCACATCGGGCAGCCCGACGAGGACGTCGCCGCGGTGCTGTTGGCCGCCGCCTGCGCTGCGCTGCCAACCGTGCAGCGAGTGGGCCTCGCCACCGACCTCAGCCCCGACCGGGTCGTTGAACTGATCGAATCCACTCAGGCACGAGGGGTGGTCCAGATCGACGGCGGCTGGATCCGATTTCACCATCCACTGTTCGCCACCGGTGTCTGTAGTGCGGCGGGGGCGGCGGCGCGCCGGGCCATGCATCGCCGGTACAGCCAATTCGTCCACGAGCCCGAGCTCAAGGCGCGGCACATGGCGTTGGCGGCGACCACCAACGATCCGGAAGCCGTGGAGGCGCTCGACGTGGCCGTCGAGTTCACCCGGACACGCGGTGCCCCAGCGGTTGCTGCCGAACTGATCGAATTGGCCATCAAACTCGGCGACGACACGCCGGCACGGCGAATGCGGGCCGCTGAAGAGCATTTCCGTTCCGGAGCCTTCGCGTCGGCGCGTACTCACCTGCAGTCGATCTTGGACGGGGCGTCGTCGTCGAGCGAGTTGCGCTGTACGGCGTTGATTGCGCTGGCCGCCGTCACCGGTTACGAAGGCAGCTTGGTGGTGGCCGCGGATCTGTTGACTCAGGCTATCGACCAGGCCGCCGACAACCCCCTGCTGCAGCTTCAGGCTCGACTGCTGATGGTGCCGGTGGCGAGGGTGATCGGCAACGCGCAGGAGTCCGTCGACCTCGCGGATATGGCTGTGGCGCAAGCTGATCAGATCGGCGTCGCCGGATTGCGCAGCCAGGCATTGACGATTCAGGCCGTGGTGCGCTTTTGGAGCGGGCTGGGACTGGATCCGGACGCCCTGCGGCTGGCGGTGGATTCCGAGGATCCGGCCGGGGGTCCGGCAGCGACATACCGTGCCGGCGTCGTCGCGCCGGTAATTCGTTCCTGGGCAGGGGAACTCGACGACGCTCCCGGTCATATTCGCGCTCTGCGGCAGCGGCTGGTCGAAGGCGGGACCGAGACCGACATCCTCTGGATGGACGACTACGCCGCGATGGTCGAACTCTGGCTGGGTCACTATGCCGAGGCGGGAGCCATTGCCGACGAGGCCGTGCAGCGCGCCGAGCTCATGGGTACCAAGATGGTCCTGGTCTGCGCGTGGGCACGTCAGGCATCGGTGGCCGCCTACGCCGGGCGTGTGGATGACGCCCGCTCGACTGCGCGCGCGGCCATCGACGCGGCCCGCGTCATCGGCGACGCGATGCACACGTCGTCGGCGACGACGACGTGTGCGTTTCTCGAGGTGTCGCTCGGCGATCATGCTGCCGCGATCAAACTGCTCGAGCCGCTGCTGGCCTCGTTCGATCCCGAGCACGGCACCGAGATCGTCGTCGGCTCCCACCTGCCTGACGCCGTGGACGCGCTGACCGCGTTGGGGCGCCTCGATGAGGCCGAGCCGCTGGTCGCGGCGCTGGAGCGTAATGGCGCCCGGCTTGATCGGGCGTGGATGCTGGCGGTGGGCGCCCGCGGCCGTAGTCAGTTGTTGGCCGCGCGTGGCGAGCTCGACGCGGCCGAGCAGGCCGCAGAAGAGGCTCTGCGACACCACGAGCGGTTGCCGATGCCGTTCGAGACCGCACGCACCCGGTTGTTCATGGGGCAAGTGCAGCGTCGGCGTCGGCGCCGGCAGGCCTCGGAGGCGTCGCTGCGCGCGGCGTTGGAGACCTTCGAGCGGCTCGGGGCGCCGTTGTGGGCGCAGCGCGCCCGGGCGGAGTTGGGGCGGCTGAGCGCCTCGTCGCCGGGTGGTGGCCTGACGACCGCCGAGCGTCGTGTCGCCGAGTTGGCCGCCGCGGGACTGTCCAACAAGCAGATCGCCGCGGAGTTGTTCATCGCCGCCAAGACCGTGGAGATGACGCTGTCCAGCGTGTACCGCAAACTCGGCATCCGGTCCCGGAGCGGCCTGTTCGCGGCACTCAACCCGGGCGACAACCACGGCTGAACCTAAAAACTTACAATTTTTCGTGAGCGGCCTAGTCTAAACCTGGCAAACTACTGATCGTGGCTTCAGGTTTGGTTGCTCGCAGCGCGGAATCGGCGGCGGTGCGTGACTTCCTGGCGCGTGCGTTGAGCGAACCCGCCATCCTGGTGGTCGAGGGTGAAGCGGGTATCGGTAAGTCGACCATATTGTCGGACGCCACCCAGGCCGCATCGGCACGCGGGTTCCGGGTGCTCTCCGCTTCGGGGGCGCCGGCCGAGGTCAGCTATGCCTACGCCGCGGTGGCTGATCTGTTGGCCTTCGTCGACGGCCCGGTGTTGGCGGAACTGCCTGAGGCGCAGCGCGGCGCGCTTGAGCACGTTCTGCTTGGTGGCAGCGACGGGCCCGCCGGCAACGAGCGGATGGTGGCCGCGGCGTTCCTGGCCGTGATCCGGAGCTTGAGTTCGGACACGCCGATCTTGCTCTGCATCGACGACATCCAGTGGTTGGACGCTTCCAGTCGCTCGGTGATCGGGTTCGTGGCACGACGGCTCGCCGGCTGCACCGGGCTGATTGTCGCCGTTCGGACCGGTGCCGCCGATGTCGTCGACACGATGTGGCTGAGCCCGGCACGCCCCGACTCGTTGGCGCGGCTGCGAATATCTCCGTTGAGCCTGGGTGGGATACATGCCCTGGTCCCGGCGTGCCTGGGTCGCACCTTGCCGCGCCCGGTGATCACTCGGATCTACGAAGTATCTGGTGGCAACCCGTTTTTCGCACTCGAGCTGGCGCGGTTCATTGCCGAGGATCCGGCCCGGGCGGCAGGTGGTCTGCCCGACACGCTTACCGCGCTGGTGCACGATCACATCGGTGACTTCGACGAGGAGGTCGGTGCGGTGCTGCTGGCTGCCGCGTGTGCCGCGTCGCCGACCGTGCAGCGGGTCGGTCTTGCCGCCGGCGTCACGCCCGCGCGAGTCGTGGAGGTGGTCGAGTCCGGGCAGGCCGGCGGGGTGGCTGAGATCGACGGTGACCGCGTCCGGTTCCGCCATCCGTTGTTCGCCTCCGGTGTCTACAGTTCGGCCGGCCCGGCGCCGCGCCGGGCGATACATCGGCGGCTGGCCGGCATCGTTGAGGAACCCGAGCTGACCGCCCGGCATCTGGCGTTGGCGGCGACCACCGGTGATCCGGACACCCTGGCAGCCCTTGATGCCGGGATCGAGGCCACCGTGGCGCGCGGCGCGCCGGCGGCGGCTGCCGAATTGTTGGAGCTGGCCATCAAACTCGGCGACGACACTCCCCTTCGGCGGATGCGGGTCGCCGAACAGCACTTCCGTTCCGGTGCGGTCGCACCGGCACGCGCCCACCTGCAATCGACGTTGGATGCTTTGCCGGAGCCGAGCGGGTTGCGCTGCATGGCGTTGATCGCCCTGGCCGCCGTCACCGGCTACGACAAGAGTTTGTCGACCGCAGCGGATTTGCTGACCCAGGCCGTCGACCAAGCCGCCGATATCCCGGTGCTGCAGCTTCGCGCCAGGTTGCTCCTGGTGCCGATCGTTGCGTTGACACGAAATCTGAAGGAATCCGTTGACCTGGCCCGCATTACCGTGGCCCAAGCCAAGCAGCTTGGCATTCCCGCCCTGCACAGCGAGGCGTTGACGACGCAGGCGATTGTCCGCTTCATGTACGGCCTCGGAGTGGACGAGGTAGCCCTGGAGCTGGCGCGGGATCTGGAAGATCCGTCCAGCGGCGCGGCAGTGGGCTACCACGCCAGCGCCGCCGCACCGGTGATCCGCTCCTGGACGGGGGACCTGGACCAGGCGCAGAAGCAGATCGGTGCCGTCCAGCAGCTGGTTCTCGCGACCGGGACCGAGATCGACATCCTCTGGGTCGCCGATCACGCCACCATGAATGAGCTGTGGTTGGGGCGTTACACCGAAGCGAGGGCTATCGCCGATGAGACCGTGCGGCGTGCCGAGCAGATGGGCGCCAAGATGGTGCTGGTGTTCGCGTGGGCCCGTCAGGCCGCGGTAGCCGCCCATACCGGATGCGTCAACGACGCTCGCTCGGCCGCGAATTCGGCGATCGATATGGCCCGTGCCGTCGGAGATGTGATGAACGCGGCTTCGGCGACGGCGACCCTGGGATTTCTTGAGGTGTCATTGGGTGATTTCGCAGCAGCGGCCACGGTGTTGGAGCCGCTGTTGGCCGCGTTCGACCCGGACCATGACACCGAGATCACGATCGGGGGCTATCTTCCCGATGCGATCGAGGCGCTGACCGCGTTGGGGCGCCTCGATGAGGCCGAACCGCTGATCGCCGCCCTGGAACGTAATGGCGTTCGCCACGACCGGCCGTGGATGTTGGCCGTCGGCGCCCGGGGGCGGGCTCACCTGCTGGCCGCCCGCGGTGAATTGGAGGCCGCCGAGCAGGCCGCCGGCGACGCGTTGACGCACCATGAGCGGCTGCCGATGCCGTTTGAGTTGGCGCGTACTCAGTTGTTGTTGGGGCAGGTGCAGCGGAGGCGGCGTCGCAAGCAGCTCGCTGCGGAGAATCTGTCGGCGGCGTTGGAGACCTTTGAGCGGTTGGGTTCGCCGTTGTGGGTGCGACGGGCTCGCGTTGAGCTGGAGCGGATGACCGCCCCCGCTTCGGGGGCCGGGTTGACCGCCGCGGAGCGGCGCGTTGCCGATCTGGCTGCGGCGGGGTTGACCAATAAGCAGATCGCTGCGGAGTTGTTCATCGCCGCCAAGACGGTGGAGATGACTTTAAGCAACGTGTACCGCAAGTTGGGGATCCGTTCGCGTGCTGGGCTGTACGCCGCGCTCAATCCGGAGTAAATCTCCAGGGAAAACCCTGGTTACCTACGGGCTCTCCTTCGTTAGCGTCGGTCAGATGGGCGACGGTGACTCTGGGCGTCAGTGCTTCCTGGTCGAGTGGTACCAACCCGATCTCGTTGAGGCGGCGGCCGATGCCGCCATCGATCGGCTCTCACGCGCGGCTGCGGCCGTTCGTGCCACATTGCTGGTCGCACTGACCTCGCCGAGCGACGAGACCCTGTTCGGGGTGGTTGCGGCGGATTCCGCCGATGCCGTGGTGACGGCGTGCCGGCAAGCCGGCTGGCACATCGATCGGATCACATCCGGGGTGAGTGCGCGTATCGGTGCTATCGGGAACTAGGCCTGACGCCGGGAGTGCTTGCAGCCCGCGCGGCAGCAGTGGCCGGATACGCACTCGTATGCGATTCGCGGGCCCACGGAATTGCAGACGCGACTGCATATCAAACGACTCCGATTCCCCGAGCCGGAACGTAGTCAGCATTCCGAACATTGCGCGGCATCGATTGTCAGCAGCACCGGCGCCTGAATACGGAACTGCTCGGCAGCTACCAGTGCAAACGCGGGAACTGATTTTGCGGGCTATCCGCACGCGCACAACACCGGAAGCCACCGAGGGCCAGCTCAATCGGCTGCGTTCCCAACCTTCCGCTAAGACCGCCATTCCGGCAAACGACCGGGTGTTCTCCGTATCGCCCAGTCATATCGCTTTCCCGCGGCTGATTTCCGCATGGAAAATTCGGGACACCAATGCAGAATGTGATGGGCCAAACTTCCAACAGGGCAGCGGTGCGCCGGGGTAGATTCCTGGCCATGGCCTCATTTCTGATTCGTGCCGCACTGACCGGACTCGCACTATGGGTGGTCACCCAGATTGTGCCGGGGGTGGAGATTGTCGGCGGTGACACCACATTGCAACGGGTCGGCATCATCTTCGTCATCGCCCTGATCTTCGGGTTGGTGAACGCCTTCATCAAACCGGTGGTGCAACTGCTGTCGATACCGCTGTACATCGTCACCCTGGGGCTGTTCCACATCGTGGTCAACGCGCTGATGCTCTGGATCACCGCGTGGATCACCGACAAGACCGCCAAGCACTGGGGGCTGTATATCGCCGACTTCTGGTGGGATGCCATCTGGGCCGCGATCGTGCTGTCGCTGGTGAGCTGGGTCCTCTCGCTGGTGCTGCGCGACGCCCGACGCATCACCGGGTAACCGGGCAAGCTTGAGGGCATGCCGGAGCTGCCCGAGGTCGAAGCACTCGCCGATCATCTGCGTCGGCACGCCACTGGTTGCACCATCGGCCGGATCGACGTGGCGGCGCTGTCGGTGCTCAAGACGTTCGACCCGCCGCCGACGGCGTTGCACGGTCAGCAGGTGACCGGCGCGCACCGCTGGGGCAAGTATCTGGGGTTGCAGGCCGGTGAGCTGTTCTTGATCGCGCACCTGTCCAGGGCGGGTTGGCTGCGCTGGTCGGATCAGCTGGCGGCTGCGCCGTTGCGACCGGGTAAGGGACCGATCGCGCTGCGGGTGCACCTGGGTGTCCCGGGGCAGGCCCCCGGCTTCGACCTGACCGAAGCCGGCACCCAGAAACGGCTGGCGGTCTGGTTGGTCGACGATCCGGCGAAGGTGCCGGGCATCGCCACACTGGGGCCGGATGCGCTGGCGATCAACGCCGATGAGCTGGCCGGACTGCTGGCCGGCAATACCGGTCGCATCAAAAACGTCCTGACCGATCAGAAGGTGATTGCCGGGATCGGCAACGCCTACAGCGACGAGATCCTGCACACCGCCCGACTGTCGCCGTTCGCCACCGCCGGCAAACTGTCGACAGAACAGCTGACCGCACTGCACGAGGCCATGCACGCCGTGCTGACCGATGCCGTCACCCGCTCGGTCGGCCAACAGGCCGCCACCTTGAAGGGGGAGAAGCGCTCCGGTCTGCGAGTTCACGCCCGAACCGGGCTGCCGTGCCCGGTGTGCGCCGACACGGTTCGGGAAATATCTTTCGCCGATAAGTCATTTCAGTACTGCCCTACCTGCCAGACCGGCGGCAAGGTGTTGGCCGACCGACGGATGTCGCGACTGCTCAAGTAATTTCTCGACCTGATTTCGGCAGGCTGCGACCGCCGTTAAGCTGCCCTGGTGACCCGTCAGAGAATCCTCATCACTGGTGCCAGTTCCGGGCTGGGCGCCGGCATGGCTCGCGCTTTTGCTGCGCGGGGCCGTGACCTGGCTCTGTGCGCCCGCCGGACGGACCGGCTTGATGAACTGAAAGCCGAACTGACGGAGAAGTTCCCGGGAATCACCGTTGCGGTAGCGACACTCGACGTGAATGACCACGACGAAATTCCGACGGTGTTCAACCGATTCGCCGCCGAGTTGGGCGGAATCGACCGGGTGATCGTCAATGCCGGTATCGGCAAGGGCGCCCCGCTCGGGTCCGGCAAGCTGTGGGCCAACAAGGCGACTATTGAAACGAACTTGGTCGCCGCGCTGGTGCAGATCGAGACTGCCCTCGAGATGTTCAAATCTGCGGGCACTGGCCACCTGGTGCTGATCTCATCGGTGTTGGGCAACAAGGGCGTTCCGGGCGTCAAGGCCGCATACGCCGCCAGCAAGGCCGGGGTGACGTCGCTGGGGGAGTCGCTGCGTGCGGAGTACTCGCGCGGACCGATCAAAGTGACCGTGCTGGAACCGGGCTACATCGAATCGGAGATGACCGCCAAATCGGCGTCCACCATGTTGATGGTGGACAACGAATCAGGGGTCAAGGCCATGGTGCGTGCCATCGAACGCGAAACCGGCCGAGCCGTCGTCCCGTCCTGGCCATGGGCCCCGCTGGTATGGCTGCTGCGCTGCTTGCCGCCGCAGTACACCAAGCGCTTCGCCTAAGCGGTTCCGGCTCGGGTCCGCGGGTCATCCACTCCAGGGCTTTGGCTCGCCGGCGGTAGATCAGCAGCACCGCCTTGGCGATCAAGAACGCCACGGCCACCCCCATCAGCAGCGTGGACACCGCGTAGGCGCCGTACTCGGCCCCACGGTGGTAGCGATCGTTGACCAACAGGGTCAGCGTCTGCGAGTGTCCCGGCAGGTTCGATGACACCATGCTGACAGCGCCGAACTCGCCGAGTGTGCGGGCCGTGGTCAACACCACGCCGTAGGTCAGTCCCCACCGGATCGATGGCAACGTGACACGCCAAAGCGTCTGCCACGCATTGGAACCCAGCGTTGCTGCGGCCTGCTCCTGTTCGATTCCGATCTCCACAAGCACCGGCTGGACCTCGCGCACCACGAACGGCAGCGTGACGAAAATGCTGGCCAGCACCATCCCGGGCAGCCCGAAGATGATCTTGAATCCCAGGTTGTTCTCGATGAAGCCCAGCGCCCCCGACGACCCCCACAGTGCGATCAGAGCAACCCCGACGATGATCGGCGAGACCGCGAACGGCAGGTCCAGAATCGCCTGAAGGATTGATCGACCCCGGAATTTGTTGCGCACCAAGAGGATCGACGTCGAAATGCCGAACAAAGCGTTCAGTGGCACCACGATGATCACTAGTAGCAGCGACAACTTCAGCGCCGAGATCGCCGCAGGGGTGCTGATCCATGCCCAAAATTGGCCCAATCCGTGCTCAAACGTTCGGTAGAGAATCACCGACACCGGAACGATCAGCATGACGCCGACATAGGTCAAGACGGTGAAGCGCAGGAAGTGTCGCTTCTCCAGCCGCGCCGTCACTCGTCCTCCTCCTCGCGCTTGGCCGCGCGCCCACCCACCGTCCGCAGGAGTACCAGCACGGCGAACGAGATCGCCAACAACACGATCGATATCGCCGCCGCGCTGGTGTGGTCGTCGTTCTCGACCAGCGAGCGAATCCACTGTGACGACACCTCGGTCTTGCCCGGCACGGCACCGCCGATCGTCACGATCGAGCCGAACTCGGCGACGCACCGCGAAAACGCAAGGCCGGCACCGGTCAACAACACCGGCTGCAACGACGGCAGCACGACCGTCTTGAAGGTGACCAGGCGCGTTGCGCCGAGTGCCGCGGCCGCCTCCTCGACATCCCTGTCGATCTCCATCAGCACCGGCTGGACGGCACGGACCACCAGTGGCAACGTGACGAAAGCCAGTGCCATCGCGACACCAGGTGGAGTGTGCTGCAGATGAATGCCGATCGGACTGGAGTTGCCATACAGGGCGAGCATCACCAAGCTGGTGACAATCGTGGGCAGCGCGAACGGTAGATCGATCAGCGCATCGATCACTCCTTTCCCGACGAAGTCGTCGCGCACCAACACCCAAGCGGTCGCCAGGCCGAACACCACGTCGAGCACGGTGACCAAGATCGAGATCGTCAGTGTTACGCGGAATGATTCAAGTGCCGCGTGCGAGGTGACGGCCAGCCGGAAGCCGTGCCAGCCCCTGCCGCCGGCCTGCCACGCGATGGCGACCAGCGGCAGCAGCACGATCACCGACAGCCACAGCGTGGTCACGCCGATGCGCAGCGGCGTGACGATGGACCGGCTCGGGGTGGCGGGCAGGGCAGCGGGGGCGTCGGCGGCCTCCGGGTGGTTTTGGACGCGTGGAGCCGGCTCGAGTGGAGTCGTGACAGTCATCGGGTGGACCCGAAAGAAGAATGCATGCTGGCCTTCCAATGCCCGAGATGTTCGGTACCGGTCACCGAAAGTGACTACCGAGGATTCGCAAGTGGCGCGAGAGTCAGCGACAGCAGTGCAGAAAGCGCGCGAGGACACCGCGGTGGCGGCCGAACGCCCCTGCGGCGCTTGGCCCGACACGGGATGGCATCTGCATGGCGCGTAGCTTAAGGAAACCTGGACGGCGAAATCTTGGTCGTGCCGCGATAGGTTTTCCGGCCGGATTGCAATCTGTCGCACGTCAACAGGGCCGACATCGACGCCCGGCGGCAAAAAGTCAGCGTGAGGGAAATACCGAAGGCCGTGGCTACTTCCAGTCCCAGACCGACATGTCGCCTGCCGGGTAGTTCATGCAGATGTCGGTGGTGCGGGCGGCCACGCCTTTGTTGTTGAAGAACAGCTTGGCCCAGTTGGGCCAGCGCCACGACATGGTTTCGAAAAAGGCGTTGGTGGCGGTGTCCTCGGAATATTGGCGGCGGCCGGCGTAGTCCATGTCGAAGAACCAGTGGATGCGGTCTTGGGCGCCTTGCTGCTCGGCGGCGGGTTTGTTGTGGTAGTCGATCATGTAGCGCTCGTAGTAGACCGGCGCGACATCTCGGGCTGCGGCCATGATCTGTTCGGCCGAACAGGAAGTGCGCAGGATCCGGCTGGGTATCGGGTAGTCGTCGGTGGCGTCGGCGGCGACGACACCGGCGGTGGTCACGGCGCCGAACAGGGCTGCCATGGCGATGACGAGGTGGACTGCAAGCTTCACGCCAAAACCTCCTCGGGCTGCGGCTGGACGGGTTCAGGCCACTTCGCGGGAACCGGACGCTGGCGCACCAGCTGCGGCCACCAGAACCACTTGCCCAGCAATGCCGCGATCGACGGCGTCATGAACGACCGCACGATCAAGGTGTCGAACAACAGTCCCAGGCCGATGGTTGTGCCGATCTGCCCGAGGATCACCAAGGGGCTGAAGATGAAGGCTGCCATGGTCGCCGAGAACACCAGACCGGCGGCGGTGACGACCGAACCGGTGCCGCCCATCGACCGGATGATGGCGGTGTTGAGGCCCGCGTGCATCTCCTCCTTGAAACGGGACACCAACAGCAGGTTGTAGTCCGCTCCCACCGCGAGCAGCAAGATGATCGCGAGCGGCACCACGACCCAAAACAGGTGAATCCCGAAGATGTACTGCCACACCAGGACTGACAAACCCACCGATGCCCCCAGCGAGAGCACGACGGTGCCGACGATGACGAAGGCGGCGACGAGGCTGCGCGTCACAATCACCATGATCAGCAGAATGAGGGCCACGGCAGCCAACGCCGAGATCAGCAGGTCGTACTTCATCCCCTCTTGGATGTCTTTATTGGTCGAGCCGATACCCGCGACATAGATCTTGGCGTCTGACATCGGTGTCGCCTTGAGAGCGTCGAACACCGACTCCTTGATGGCGTTGATGTGCGGAATCGCCTCGGGATTGGCGGGATTGCCCTGATGGGTCACGATCATCCGGGCCGCCTTGCCGTCGGGCGACAAGAACAGCTTGAGGCCGCGCTTGAAGTCAGCGTTGTCGAAGGCCTCCGGCGGCAAGTAGAAAGTGTCATCGTTCTTGGCATCGTCGAACGCCTTGCCCATCGCAGTGGCGTTGTTCAAAGCTTCTTCGCTCTGGGTATTGATGCCGCCGGTGGTCGCAAAATTCGACAGTGTCAGGTCGCGGTTGCGCTCCTGAATCGCGATCTGCGGCGGTAACAGTGCCACCATTTGTGGTTGCAGGGCGTCGAGGTTGTCGAGACTGGCGGTGATGTTGCCGAACTTCTCGGACAGCTCCGAGATCCCGTCCAGCGAGTCGAACACTGACCGCAGCGCCCAACACATTGGAATGTCGAAGCAGTGCGGCTCCCAGTAGAAGTAGTTGCGCAGCGGGCGGAACTGGTCATCGAAATCGGCGAGTTTGTCGCGCAGCGCGTTCATCGTCGTGACGGTGTCGTGGAACGCCTCAGTTTGTTCATGGGTGACCGCAGCGCTCTGCTGCTGCAGGGCGAGCTGTTGGCGGAGTACGGCGATCGTGTTGTCGATCTCGCCGGCCTGCTTCAGCAGATCGTTGGCTCTGTCCTTCTGGTAGTCGAGGTTCATGATCTGGCTCGCGCTCGAAGCGCTGATCTGGAATGGAATCGAGCTGTGGGTGATCGGCGTTCCGAGCGGTCGTGTGATGGACTGCACCAGTGCGACTCCCGGCGTGTGGAGCACTGCCTTGGCAACCCGTTCGAGTATCAGCATGTCGGCCGGGTTGCGCATGTCGTGATCGGTCTCGATCATCACCAACTCGGGATTGATCCGCGCTTCGGTGAAGTGGCGTTCGGCGGCTTCCATTCCGACGACACCGGGCGCGCTGTCCGGGATATAGGGCCGGTTGTCGTAGCTGGTCTGGTAGCCGGGCAACGCGAACACGCCGATGAGCGCAATCATGCCGGTGACCACCAGGATCGGCCCGGGCCAGCGCACGATGGCGGTGCCGATCTTGCGCCAACCCCGCGTCCGTTGAGCGACCTTGGGTTCCATCAGTCCGAACCGGGTGGCGATCAACAACACGGCGGGCCCCAACGTCAGGGCGGCCGCCAAGGTCACGAGAACACCGATGGCAGCCGGTATCCCGAGTGTCTGGAAATAGGGGAGGCGGGTGAAGCCCATGCACGCGACTGCGCCGGCGATGGTCAATCCCGATCCGACCATGACGTGAACGGTGCCGCGCCACATGTCGTGGTAGGCGGCGATCCGGTCCATCCCCTTGCCGCGCGCCTCTTGGTAGCGGCCGACGACGAAGATCGCATAGTCGGTGCCGGCCGCAATAGCCAAGAGCGTCAAGAGATTCGTCGCGTAGGTGGACAGCCCGATGACGCCGGCGTGGGCGAGCATCGCCACGGAGCCGCGGGCCGCCGCCAGTTCGATGGCCACCGTCAGCAAGACGATCGCCATGGTGGCCAGCGAGCGGTAGACGAACAGCAGCATGATGCCGATGACCAGGAAGGTGATGGCGGTGACTTCGTTGGTGCCGGCGCTGCCGACCTCGAAGTTGTCGGTCACCAGCGGTGACGCGCCGGTAACGTAGGCCTTGATGCCGGCCGGCGGTGGCGTGGCGTCGACGATCTTGCGGACGGCGTCGACGGATTCGTTCGACATCGCCTCGCCCTGGTTGCCGCGGAGATAGATCTGGGTGAGGGCCGCCTTGCCGTCTTTGCTCTGTGAGCCGCCGGCGGTCAGCGGGTCACCCCAGAAGTCCTGGACGTGCTCGACGTGCTCGGTGTCGGCCTGCAGCTTGCGCACCAGGCCGTCGTAGTAGGTGTGTGCCTCGGGGCCTAGCGGCTGATCGCCCTCGAGCACGATCATGGCCGCACTGTCGGAATCGAATTCGTCGAAGACCTGCCCGATGTGCCGCATCGCGAGAATGCCCGGCGCGTCGGGCGCATTCATTCCGACCGAGCGTTCCCACCCGACAACTTCCAGCTGGGGTGTGGTGGCGTTCGTGATGGCGGCGATGGCGATCCAGATCAACAGGATCGGTACGGACAACCTCCGGATGAGCCGCGCCGGAAGAGTGCCTTCGGACGTACCGTGGGCGGTATCGGTGTGCTGGCCGCTCATGCGGTCTTGTCCAGGCACGCGATGTATCCGTTCACGTGGTTGGTGGACCTTTCGTCGGTGACGATGCCGTTGACCGTGATGCGGCAGCCGATGGTGTTGCCGTCACCCTGTGCGCGAAGGTCGGCGTACATCGTCGGGTCGTCGGTGGTCAGCGTCTGCGACCACGGCAGTGGGATGTTTTCGACGCGCTGAGGCTGAGCGTTGATGTCCAGGAAGTTGATGGTGGCGACCGATCCGGGTGAACCGAACACCTCGAACAACACCTGTTTGGGGTTGTAGCCGGTGTTCTCCAGGGCCTCTGAGCCGGGTCTCGACACCTCGTTGTTCGAGCCGAAGATGCCGCGTAGTCGGTCGACACTGAACCCGACCAGAGCGACCACCACGACTACCACGAGCGCCACCCACTGCCGGCGCACCAATTGGGTGACCGAAAACTTGCTCAAACCAAAGCCTTTCGACGCCGCGCTGACGATCTCGCCGAATGCGATGCGGTGAGATTGTCACGTAGCATGGAACGGTACGGTACCGTGCTGATGGATCGCAACTTGCTTGACATCTGCGCAAATGGCTGCTCTCGCGAAACAACCGCGGTGCGGTGGGTAAGGAGACGACGATTTCCCAAGACCGTGGCGACGACTCAGGGTGCCCGTGGAGTGAGCGGGAGGCCGAACTACTGGCGATCACGCTGGAGCTGTTGCAGGAGCATGGATACGACCGACTCACCGTCGAAGCCGTGGCGATCAGGGCCAAGGCCAGTAAGGCCACGATGTACCGGCGTTGGCCGACGAAGGCTGACCTGGTGCTCGCCGCGTTCATCGAAGGCACTCGCGCGTCGGCCGCGCCGCCCAATACCGGCTCGCTGCGGGGTGACTTGTTGGAGATCGGCCACTGGACCTGTGGGCAAGCGCTGGAACACATGCGCACCATGCGCGCAGTGCTGAACGAAATGTCTCACAGCCCCGCCTTGCAGGAGGCGATGCAGCAGAAATTCATCCAGCATCGCAACCTCGTGATGGACGCCGTACTGGCCGATGCCGTGGCGCGCGGTGAGATCGAGGCCTCGGCGATCAATCAGGAGATCTACGACCTATTGCCGGGCTACCTGGTGTTCCGGGCGCTGGTTTCCGATCGGCCGCCGACGCAGAAAACAGTCCGTGTGGTAGTCGACGACGTGCTGCTGCCCAGTCTGCGGGCCAAGGGGCGAGAGCAACGGCCGACTTAGCCACCGTCCGGCAGTCGCAATTACGACGATGCCCGGCCCCGCTCCGCCCGGTAGCGGCGCACCAGCGCGTCGGTGGAACTGTCGGTCTGGGGCTGTGGGGAGGCGTCGTCGGTAAGCACCGGCAGTAGTGCCTTGGCCTGCGTTTTGCCCAGCTCCACGCCCCACTGGTCGAAGGAGTCGATGCCCCACACCACCCCCTCGGTGAACACCTGATGCTCGTAGAGGGCGATCAACTGGCCGAGCGCCGACGGGGTGAGTCGGGTCGCCAGGATGGAGGTTGTCGGCCGATTGCCGGGCATGACCTTGTGCGGCACGACGTCCGCGGGGGCGCCTTCGGCGAAGATCTCCTCGGCGCTCTTGCCGAACGCCAGCACCTGGGTCTGAGCGAAGAAGTTGCTCATCAGCAGGTCGTGCATGCTCCCGGTACCGTCTGCGGTGGCCAGGTCGTCGACGGGTTGGGAGAAGCCGATGAAGTCGGCCGGTATCAGCCGGGTGCCCTGATGCAGCAGTTGGTAGAACGCGTGCTGGCCGTTGGTTCCCGGCTCGCCCCAAAAGATTTCACCGGTATCGGTGCTGACCGGTGTGCCGTCGGCGCGGGTCGACTTGCCGTTGGATTCCATGGTGAGCTGCTGCAGGTAGGCGGCGAAGCGGTCCAGGTCGTTGGCGTAGGGCAGCACCGCGCGGGATTGGGCGCCGAAGAAGTTGGAGTACCACACCCCGATCAGACCCAGCAGCGCCGGCGCATTGGATTCCAAAGGCGCGGTACGGAAGTGCTCGTCGACGATATGGAAGCCAGACAAGAACTCCGCGAAACGCTCCCGGCCGATGACGGCCATCACCGACAGTCCGATCGCCGAATCCACCGAGTACCGACCGCCGACCCAGTCCCAGAAGCCAAACATGTTCGCGGTGTCGATGCCGAACTCCTCTACCAACGCAGCGTTAGTGGAGACCGCTACGAAATGCTTGGACACGGCCGCGTCGCCCAGCGCGTCGGTGAGCCAGCGGCGCGCCGCAGTGGCGTTGGTCAGCGTCTCCAGGGTCGAGAACGTCTTGGAGGCGACGACGAAAAGTGTGGTGGCCGGATCCAAGCCGGCCAGTTTCGCGGTCAGGTCGGCCGGGTCGACGTTGGAGACGAACCGTGCCGAGATGCCGGCGTCGGCATAGTGGCGTAACGCGCGGTCCACCATCACCGGACCCAGATCCGAGCCGCCGATACCGATATTGACCACGGTCTCGATGCGTTTGCCAGTGGCACCGGTCCATTCGCCGCTGCGCAACCGGTCAGTGAAATCGCCCATCGCATCGAGCACCGCGTGGACGTCGGCCACGACATCCTGCCCGTCGACGTCCAGATCGGCGTTGCGGGGCAGCCGCAATGCGGTGTGCAGCACCGCCCGATCCTCGGAGGTGTTGATGTGCACCCCGGCGAACATTGCGTCGCGCCGGTCCTCCAGCCCGGCCGTTCGGGCCAGATCGACCAGTAGGCGCACGGTCTCGGGGGTGATGCGGTGCTTGCTGTAGTCGATGTAGAGATCACCGACCGTGGCGGTGAACCGCGTGCCGCGTTCGGGATCGTCGGCGAAGAACTCACGCAGGTGGGTGTCGCCGATCTGCTGGTGATGCTTGCGCAACGCGTTCCAGGCCGGGGTGGTTGAGATGTCCGGGATCCGGGAAACGGGGCTCATACCCCGACATTAGCGGCGGGTCGCAGTCGTCGGTGCGGCGCCGGACGTTACAGCCGTGGCCGCAAGCGCGGCGGGCTAGTGACCGAGCCGGCCGCGGCCGAGCCGCAGCAACAACATCGCCAGGTCCTTGCCGTCCTGGCCGAGCTCGCTGTAGCGCTCGAGCACCTTCATCTCGCGACTGTGCACCAGGCGGGTGCCGCCGGACGCCATCCGGGCCTTGCCGATCTCCTGTGAGATCTCGGTGCGGCGCTTCACCGCGGCCAAGATCTCAGCATCGAGCCGGTCGATCTCGTGGCGCAGCTCATCAATGTCGGGCAGCTGTTGAGGTTGGGCAGACATGATCAAAACTCCAGGTTCTCGCTGTTGGTGGTTTCTGGTCCCATCGGCGATCCGGCCTCACACAACAGACGAGCCCCGGGTCG
>NZ_JBYCLD010000428.1:0-3887 GCF_057473725.1 Mycobacterium sp. TH-M11
TACGGCATGATCATGCCGGGCGAGGACTCGACCAAGGCTGTACGCGCGGTATTCGTCATCGACCCGACGGGCACAGTTCGTGTGGTCATCTACTATCCGTTGAGCCTGGGGCGCAATTTCGGTGAGCTGCTGCGCATCGTCAAAGCCTTGCAGACAGCCGACCACTTCGGTGTCGCAACTCCGGCCGACTGGGAACCTGGTGAGCCGGTGGTTCTTTCGGCGCCCACGTCTACCCGCGCCGCCCAGGAGCGAGTCAAGGAACACGCAGACGGCATGGAGTGCACCGACTGGTTTCTGTGCACCAGATCACTGTCCGTCGACGAGATCGAAGCCGCTATCCGGGTCGAATGAATGACGTCGGGCGGTGCAGCGTAAACCGTTATACCGTTGTGCCGGTAGTGGTTCCGCTGAGTGCAGCGCTCTCGACGCTGAGCAGGCTTTCGGCTGCATGCTCTTCCCGATAGGCCTCGCCGCCGCCGTTCAGCCCGAACAGGCGCTTGCTCCACAACAGCCATATCACCGCGACGATATTGATCGTCAGCGCGAAAACCCTTAGCGCGGTAATCTTTTCGGTGAGCTCGTAGATCTCCAACGGAAGGAAAACGCTGGTGGCGACGACTGCGAAATACTCGCCCCAACGCTGCATCAGCCACAGCCCTACCGCCTCGACGATTTCGATCAGCGCGTACCCGGCCAGGCCGATCGCAATCCACCGCAGCGTCGACGGCGACAACGTCAAGGCATGGGTGATCTGGTGAACGAGCCTGGAGTTGTCCGGATCCCAGCCGATCTGGTTGGCCAACGGCTTCAACAAGGGCATGTCGCGGTCCAGGACGTGCTGCCAATGTTCACGGGAGCCACTGAATTTCACCACGCCGGCGGCCAACAGCAGGAAAGCAGCGGCGCGGAATGCGCGTTCGACAGCGAGTGCGCGCATCAGTGTGCGGTCCCGCAGGAACCGCCCGCGGGGGATTTCCGGTGCGGTGTTCGCCGGTCCGCTGCGTCGTGGCGGACCGACCACGAAAGTTTCGCAGCGTAAGCAGCGCCAGGCCTCGCCGGCGGGTGTGTCGACCGTCAGGCGCTCGCGCAGCTTCGGCTCATCGGGAGCAAATGTCGCGTGCCCACGCAATCCACACGAGCGCAGCGCAAAATCCACCATGAGACTGCACGCTACAGCGCAGTGGCGCGTCGCCGGCCTCAGTCGAGGCCCGGGTCCCATGTGCCCGGCAGCATCGGCACCCCCGAGTTGGCGCCGAACTGGCCCCGGGTCAACGTGGTCAACCCGGACGGTTCGGCGGCGCTCTGGCGGGCTGCGCTACCGGCGAATCCGATGGGTCCGGCATCGCGTTCCGAGGTGGTCGCCGTCGGCTCCGGATCGAGGTCCATGTACTCGTAGCCACGACCGATCATGGTGGCCTTCGCCGGCCGTCGCCGCCGTACCGGTTGGCGTTCGTCGGTAACTGGTGCGACCGCGGGGATCTCGTCGCTGGCCGGCGCCGCCTTTTTCGCGCGTTGACCGGTGCCGGCGGCTTGCCTGGCAGCCAGGGCCAGATCGCCGACCACGTACATGAATCCTGGCATCGTCGCCACCGGCGGGCCTGCCGGCGTGGGCGGGGGAGGTGGCGTGGGGGCGGCCGGCAGGTGGGCCGGCGTCACGTGGGCAAGGGTCGGGGCCATCGGTGTAGGCGCGGGCGGCGGAGGGGGAGTCGGGGCCATGGCGAACGCCGGGGCCAGCATCGGCGCCGTCGCTGCCGGCGCCAGCCCGGCCAAGCCCGCCAGGCCCGCCAAGCCGGCCAGCCCGACCGGTGCCACTGCCAGCGGAGCTGAAACCGCTGCCAGCGGCAGCAGCGCCGGCAGTGCCACCGCCAGGGTCGAATCGAGGATGTAGTGCAGCACCTGGATGGTGTTGCCGATTGTCGACCCGACGATCTCGACGAGCGCCAACGGTGCCACCACGAACAGCTGCGAAGGATTGAACGCGGCGGTATAGACGACGGCCAGCAGGTCGTCGACGATGACGATGCCGGTGAAAGCGATGTAGGACGCCGGGTCTAGTGGCACCGACAGGTCGTAGGCGATTGCTTCGGGGGTGAGGTAGCTCAGCGGGTCGCCGGTGTAGATCAGGTAATACCCGGGCAAGGGGTACGGCGGAAACGTCGATGACGGCAGGCTCTGCAACCACGTCGCGATCGGATCGTTGAAATCGGTGAAGCCGATCTGGTTGAAGAAGTTCAGTATTTCTTGATACAGCGGGCCTTCGGTCGGGTACGGCGGCTGTGGGAAAATCCCTTGCAGATAGTTCTCCAGGTTCGTGAACCACGCGGGCGGTGTCGACGGCTCGCTGGCCGCGGGCGTTTTCATGATCGGCGGCGCCGGTTGGGTCGTCGGGGCGGCCGCGACAGATGCGCCCGCGACGCTCTCGTAGCCGCTCATCACGGCGGCAGCGTGTACCCACATGCGGGCATAGTCGGCTTCGTTGAGTGCTATCGGGATGGTGTTGATGCCGAAGAAATTGGTGCCCAGTAACACCGCGTGGGTGGCGTGGTTGGCGGCCAACTCACCCAGGGTCGGCATCGCGGCGAGCGCAGTCGTGTAGGCGGCCGCGGCGGTTTCGTGCTCGGCGGCCCGCGCGGCGCTGTTCGCGCCTTCCTGTTGCAGCCATGCCAGATAGGGCGCGTGCGCAGCACCATAGCTCTCGGCGGTCGGACCCTCCCAGGCCCCGGCTTGCACCTCGGTCAGCACGGCGGCTAATTCGTCAGCGGCCGCGGTGTATTCGGTGCTCAGCGCCGTCCACGCCGCCGCGGCCTCGAGTAGGGGCCCTGGTCCCGGACCGCTGCTCAGCAGCGCCGAATGCACCTCGGGAGGTGCCGCCATCCAGATGGGGGCGGTCACGGGCGGCCGCCAGAAATTGAAGACAACAACGCGCGCAGCGTCATGGGGAGACTCCGTCTTCGGGGTCGACCGCCCCGGGTTGCAGGATGCGAGGACGTGAGTCTCCTGGCTCTCGGATCGCTGCTAGCCTCGCCTTCCAACCTTGCGGCCGTGGCTGGTGAGGGTCGCTCCCCGATGACAGTGGCGGGACCGCGCCGGATTCACACCGGCTTCCTCTGTCGTCATCGCCTAACAGCGACATCGTGCCACACCACGTCGAACGCGTTAGCGGATCGAAGGCCCGACGCGTCGTCCGGATCGGCAATGAGGTCCGAAATGTACGGTGAGCTGGTGGGCAACACGAACGCACCGCAGGTGCGGTCGGCTGTCGAGGCGGATCTGATGCGCGTGCGCGACATCATCAACCACTACATCGAGCACTCGGTGTTCAACTTCCGGACCGAACCGCAGAGCATCCAGGAAATACGTGCCCTGTGGGCGCAACGGCACCGACGTTTTCCCTGGCTGGTGGCCGTGATCGACAACGATGTTGTCGGCGCGGCTTATGCCGGACCGTGGAACGAGCGCGCCGCCTACCAGTGGACCGTCGAGTCCACCATTTACGTCGACCCGTCGGCGCAGCGCCTTGGCGTCGGCGACGCGCTCTACACGGAGTTGCTCGATCGATTGCGCCGCCGGGGATTTCACAGTGTGATCGCTGTGATCGCGTTGCCCAACGACCCAAGCGTGCGGCTACACGAGCGGCACGGGTTCATGGCCGTCGGCCAGCTGCGCGAGGCCGGTCACAAGCACGGCGCCTGGCACGACGTCGGCTTCTGGCAGTGCGACTTATCCGCGGTCTAGCCGAGTTGTGCTGTGCAGTAATAGTTTTCGGTCTGGCTGTCGTTGCGTTGCGGCGCCGGCAGGCCGGCGTCGGCCAGCAGTTGGCTGGACCGGTGCCGCGTGGTCTGCCAGCCGCGGGCGTCCAGGTAGGGCGCGACGTCGTGGCGTTCGCC
>NZ_JBYCLD010000429.1:0-5034 GCF_057473725.1 Mycobacterium sp. TH-M11
GGGCCGCCGATCGCGTGTCCGTCCGATGCCGCTGAGCAGTTGTGGCGGACCGAAGTTCTGCCTGGGGAAAATTTATTCCCGCATATCGGACATTTCGGGCGGCTGGCACGCTTCCTTAACGTAGCCTGAGCATCTATTCCGCGCTCTAAGGAGTTCCATGATGGCCCAGCACGGTCGTAGCAATCGCAATCGCCGGTCGCGTGGTGTTCCGGGGCGGGGGTTGCTCGGGTTTGGCACCGGTGCGGGCGCGCTTTTGGCGTTCGGGCTGGGTCCGCTGGTGGCGGCACCGTCGGCGCATGCCGACGAGTTCGGCGCGATCATCGATCCGGTGATCAATGCGATCGCGGGGTCGCTGGGCAGTGTGGGCTTGGGTGCCGCCGAGTCCGCGGCGACAGCGGCCAGCCCGGTTGATGCCTCGTTGAATGGGCTGGAACAGGATTGGATCAGCAGCAGCTTCGGTCAGCAGTTCGACACCCTGATCAATAGTTGGTTCAACCTGGTCGATCCCAGCAGCAGTGCGTGCGGGTTGATCTGTGACGGCGCTGTTGGTCAAGGTGGCGGGTTGATCTTCGGTGATGCCGGCGCGGCTGCGCAGCCGATGAGCGAGAACTTGTTGGTCAACCCCAGCTTCGAGACGGCCGACCCGTCGGGGTCGGGCTACAGCGGGGTGACCATTCCGGGCTGGACGGAAACCGGCACCCCGACCGTGATCGCCTACGGCACTCATGGCGGTTATCCGTTCGGATTCTCGACTCCGCTCCCCAAGTTCTTTGACTTCCCGCAGAGCGCGCCCCCGGGGGCCGGGGACAATTTCGCCGGCGGCGGACCCGTGGCCACCTCCACCATCAGCCAGACCGTCGACCTCAGCGGGGCAGCCGGAACGCCGTTCACGCTGAGTGCGGACCTCGGTGGCCAAGGTTGGGACCCCTCTTCGGCCACCGTCGAGGTCACCTTCCTCGACAGCAAGGGCGACGTTGTGGGCACCGACTCGCTCAACCCGGTCACGGTCTGGGATCGGCTGTACACCACCGGGTTCGAGCAACGCGACATCTCCGGGACGGTTCCGGAGGGCACCACCTCCGCGCAGGTGACCACGACCTTCACCGACAAAGACTGGGTCCTGGGCAACTACAACGGCGCCTACGCCGACAACGAGTCGTTCACCGTCGGCGACCAGAGCCTCACCGCGGCGCCGCTGACCCCACCGACATCCGACGTCGGCCAACTGAATCACGTGTTCCTGATCTACATGGAGAACAAGGGCGTCGGCGACATCGTGGGCAGCCCCAACGCGCCTTACATCAACAGCCTGATCAACAACAACGGATATGCGGACAACTACTACGCGCTGGGCCACCCCAGCGACCCCAACTACATCCGGATCGTGGGCGGATCGGACTTCGGCCTCGATTACAACCCCACCGGCAACGTCATCGACGCACCCAGCCTCATGCAAGAAATGGATCAGGCGGGCGTGTCATGGGCCGGCTATGCACAAAGCATGCCCACCCCGGGTGACCTGGTGTCATCGGGTAACTACGCCGTCGACCAGTTGCCTTTTGCCCAGTTCAGTTACGTCTACGACAACACCCCCGCCTACCTGCAGGAACATCTGCTTCCGCTGACCCAGTTGTCCACCGACCTGCAAGATCCGAACACCTTCCCGGAATTCAGCTGGATTGCTGCTAACGAGGCCAACAACGGGGAAGGCCCCATCGATACTCCTGCTGGCCTTTCGCAGTTCCTCATCGGCCAGCTCACGAACCAGCAGTACAACGTCGCGGCCGCTGACCAGTTCGTCCAGCAAGAGGTGTCCACCATCGAACACTCGGCAACCTGGAACGACCCGACGCAAAAGGACGCGATCATCGTCACCTTCGACGAGGACAACAACAACCTGTCACTGGGCATCGGTAATGAAGGCAACAACGTTCCGATGGTCGTCATCCCGAATCAGGACGCCGTCACCAATGGGGGAATGGTGGGCGGTCATTTCACCACTGACAACTACTACAACGAGTACAGCCTGATGACCACGATTGAAGACGCCCTGCGTCCTGCTCCGGGAACGCTGGCCCCGCTCACCGTCAACGACATGTACGCCCCACCCATGAACGCATTCTGGAAATAATGGCGACGCCCGCCGGTCTTATTCGGCGATCGAGATCGCCTGCCGCGGACATTGGCGCACCGCGTCGAGCACCCGTTCCTCGTTCTCGGGGGTGACTTCGTCCTGCAATATCGTCAACGTGTCGTCGTCCTCGAGCCGAAACACCTCGGGAACGACGGCCATGCAGACCCCGTTGCTCTCGCACAGACCCCAGTCGACTTCAACTCTCATCGCAATACCTTCACCGGGACGTTCAGCCAGCCCGCGACGTTCTGCATGGTGACGCGTTTACACCTATCCCACTGCACTTCGTAACTAGGCATGAAGTCGAGCAGCTTCTCGAGTGCGATCCGGCTTTCCATCCGCGCCAGCGCGGCGCCCAGGCAACTGTGAATGCCGTACCCCAGACCGAGGTGCTGCGCCTCGGTCTGATCGCGGTCGATGTCGAAGGTGTCGGCGTCGGTGAATGCGTCCGGATCGCGGTTGGCCGCGGCGTTCATCACGAATACCGGCTTCCCGGCCGGAATCGTGCCGCCGCTGGTGTGCGCCTCTTTCAGGGTGTACCGGACGTTGTACTGCACCGGGCCTTCGTAGCGGAGCAGCTCTTCGACGGCGGCGGGGACCTTGCTGCGGTCTGCCAGCAGCTTCTGCCATTCGCCGGGATTGCGTGCGAAAAGCACTGTCGCACTGCCGATCAACTTGGTGACCGTCTCCGCACCCGCCCCGCCGAGTAGCGTGGCAAAGCTGCAGATTTCGATGTCGTCGAGTCGGCGTAGTGTGCCGTCCTCGCCGGGGATCTCGGCCGCGATCAGCCGGCTGATCATGTCGTCCTGGGGGTTCTCGCGGCGTTCCCCGACCAGCCCGTAGTAGTACATCGCAGTGTCGATGTTTGCCTGCATGCCGGCTTCGCTGACTTCGATCTGACCTGGTTCGCGGCTCAGGCTGATGTCGATCCAGTGCCGCACCTGCTGACGGTATTCGGCAGGCACCCCGGCCATTCTGGTGATGACTTCGACCGGGAAGGGGCCGGAAAAGTCTTGTACGACATCGAAATTGTCGGGATCCACGGCGGACAGATACTTGTCGGTCACCTCAGTCACGTCGTCGCGCTGTGACTGGATGGCCCGCGGCGTGAAGGCCTTGTTGAGCAGGCTGCGCATGTGGCGGTGCTCCGGCGGATCCATGAAGATGATGGACCGCATATCGGCGGGGATGCCGTTGCGCACCATCGCCAGGTCGCAGCCCCGGCTCGAGGAGTAGGTTTCGTGGTCTTTCAACGCCGCGGCCACATCCTCGTGCCGGGTGATTGCGTAGAAATCCCCCTTCTCGTCGTAGTAGAGCGGGGCGTCCTGCCGCATCCGTCGGTAGATGTCGAAGGGGTTCGCGAAGAACTCTTCGGAGAACGGATCGAAGACGACCTTCGGCTTGGTCATGACACCCTCCTCGCCGCCCGGGGAGCGGCTACACCGTTACGACGGAATGCTCGACTGTAACGCTAACGGTAGATGCTTCGTCGCGTGTCGAAAAGGCCCTAACGCTGCCCGGGAAACACGGTTTCGATGGCCTCGTCCAGCGCACCGAGGTCGCGGCCCAGCTCAGCGGCGAGTTCTCTGACCACCGCGACGTCTTTGCCGATAAATTCGCCTGCGGCTTCGATGAACGACGCCAGCGATCCGCGCGCGGCGACGATCTCCAGGACCCGGCTCGCAGCACTGCCGTGCGCCAAGGCGGTGAGCAATGTGGGTTCCGCAACGCCGAGCCGTGACGCCAACTCGACGCCAGCAGAAAGCAGCCCGATCTGCGCCGCGAACAGCGCGTTGTTGACCAGCTTTACCTTCTGGCCCGCCCCGAGCGGTCCAACGTGCAGGATCGGGTCGCCGTAGCAGCTCAACACCGGTCGGACCCTGACGACCGTTTCGTCGGCACCCCCGACGAACAGTGTCAGTGCGCCAGCAGCTGCGTCGTGCGGGCCACCGCTCACCGGTGCATCGACCACCTCGACACCACGCTCGGCGATGGCCGCCGCGGTGTGTGGGCTTCCGGTGGTGTGCAGCACCAGCGTGGAGTCGGGCGGCATCGCCGCGACCAAGCCGTCGGCCAGACAGACGTGGCGGACCTGCTCGTCGGTGAGCACGCAGAGCACCACCGCCTGCGCATCCGCGCATACCAACGCAACCTCGTCGACGGCTTCGGCGCCCGACTCGGTGATGGCCGATCGCTGCTCCACCGAACGGCCCGATACCCGGACGTGATGGCCGGCCTCGACGAGGCGGCTCACCATCGGCCGGCCCATCCGTCCCGCTCCGACGAATCCGATTCTCACCGCGGATGTGCCATCAGCGACAGCGTGGCATCGGCAGCGTCGAGGACGGCCCCGCCGGACGCAGCCGCTGCGTCGAGCACCTCGGCGAGCAAGCGGACGTCTTTCTGCAACAGCGTGCCGGCCATCCCGGCAAGCCGCATCAAACCGGCAGTATCCCCACCAAGCACGCTGAGCGCGTAGCTATTTCCGCTGCCGCGGGAGATGACCTCGGAAAGGCGTTCGGGTAAGACGCCCAGCGCGTCACCGAGCGCCAGGGTGGTGGCCGCGGTGCCCAGGTTGGCGGTGAACAGCAGGTTGTTCAGCAGCTTGGCGGTCTGCCCGGAACCCAGCGCACCCAGATGAACGATCGGATCGGCGTAGCTCGCGAAAACCGGACGGCACCGTTCGACGACATCGTCGGGACCGCCGACCATCACCAGCAGCCGGCGCTCGGCGACGGCCGGCGCGCCACCGCTGACCGGTGCGTCGATCACCGAAATACCCTGCACCGCTGCTCTTTCCGCCAGCTCGCGGCAGGTCGTGGGGTGCACGGTGCTGTGGATCGCAAGCACGCCACCCCGTTTGAGCCCGGCCAGCACCCCGTCCCGGCCGGTGGCGACCT
>NZ_JBYCLD010000430.1:0-6988 GCF_057473725.1 Mycobacterium sp. TH-M11
GCGTGCGCGAAGCGACCCGTCGGCGCCGAGCAGAACAGCGCAAGGCAGGCTTCGAATCCGCCTACTGCGCCGAGACCGTGGCCGTCACCTACGAGGAAATGGGGCTTATCGAGACCGAGAAGCGGTCGAATTGGTTTGATCCTGGCCGGTTTTGGAGCGGTGACAGGCTACCGTTGATCGCGCCGTACGGGCTGGGCAGCGAAATCGCAGTCTTGGCGGACTGATCGCCTCACGACCCGAACTCGGCCCGCGCGTCGTCGGTGACCAGAGTGAAGAGGTTGCCGTCAGGATCGCGGTCGAGACGAATGCCATGGGCCCGATGCCAGGTACCTCCTATGACAAGAATGTCAGAGCGGCATCCAGACCTTGTCGTTCCAGAACCCCCAGGCACGAGCGGTCATGTTCCACATCACCTGCGCTCCGGGCGCCCACGGCGGTGGGGGCGGTTGGGGCGGCGCCCAGGCCGGCGGAAGCCCCCAGGGCCCATTGCCCATCGCCCCGCCCTGACCGGCGGCCCGCTGCCAGTCGTGGCACTGATGCCAGTCCCAGTCGTAGATGGTCCCCCAGCCCGCATCCCACGGCTGGCCCGGACACCAGTGAAAAGCCGGCGCTGCGTGAGCGGTCCCGTTGGCCGGCAGGGCCGCTCCCAGCACGGCCAGCGCCAAGACCCACGCCAGTCGCTTTATCGTCGCCATCTCCCAGAGTGTGCCCTAATGGCACTCAGAGCATGTGCTAAACCGCGCGCCGCGCGGGCGGCGGGACCCAGGCCTGAAGTGCCCGGCGACCGATCAACTGACAGTTGTGGGTGAAAGCCAGCTTTTTGGCCGCGTCGGTGAATTCCTGATTGCTGATGACGATGCTTTTCGTGCAGTCGTGGTGACGCGCCCCCGCGACCACCTGCTGGACCGCCGCGACCCCGACGGGCTTGCCGAGCCGCTTGCATTGCACGGCCACCGCTCGGTCGTCGCGCCGGGCGATCAGGTCGACGCCGTAGTCGCCGCTGCCCGGGGTGAAGGTGACCTGCCAGCCGGCCCGCTCGAGGCGCGCTGCGACATATTCCTCGAAGTCCGTTCCGGCCATCGCGTCGATTGCTGCCATGCCGTCGCTCGGCCGACGCCGCTCGGCCGCCAGGACGACGGCGAGAACCAGACCCACAGCCGCGCCCGCCAAGCCGACCTTGACGCTGCGCCCGACGAGGCCCGCGAAGAGCCCGAAGTAGACCGGCAGGAACAGGTAGGTGATCTTCATCTCGGGCCGAGGATAGAGGCGCTCACCGACATTTGCGGGCAGGAAGCCGCTGATGCCCGCTTCGGCTTTGCCGACGTGCGGCGACCGAATTATCCAAGTCACGCGTCGCGCCAAGGTTCCCGCGCTACTCTTTGCCGATGATCGCGGGCGACAAGGCGCCTGACTTCACCCTGTACGACCACACCGGTCGGCCTAGAACACTGTCCGCGCTCCTTGCCGCAGGTCCGGTTGTGCTGTTCTTCTTCCCGCTGGCGTCCTCGCCGATTTGCACTGCGCAGGCCTGTCATTTCCGGGACCTGAGCGCCGAGTTCGCCAGAGCGGACGCCCAGCGGGTGGGGATCAGCACCGACACGGTCGACAGGCAGGCCCACTTCGCCCGACAGCGTTCGTTCGACTATCCGCTGCTCTCCGACGCAGACGGCGTGGTGTCCGAACTGTTCGGGGTGCGCCGAGGCAGGTTCGCCAGGCTGCGCAGAGCTGTCATGGCGAGCGATGCGCCTCGGCGTCGCCGGCACACTCGGCGCCGCGGCCTGCTGGCCCGGCTGCTGCCGGTCCGACGGACCACATTCATCATCGACGTCGACCGCACCGTGCTCAAGGTCATCGCCAACGAGGTGCGCGCATCGGTGCACGCCGACGCGGCGTTGCGGTTCTTGCAGAACCACGAGGCGCCTAGTCGGCCACCGATCGGGCAGCACGAGGCGGCCAGCGACTGGTTCACCGAACCGGAAGCCACCGACACACCGAGCTTGGTCCGGCCATTCACACTGGCGACGGGGCGTATCGACGCCGGGGTCGACGTGGCGCTCGATGCTCCGGTCGAAGCGCTCGACACGACGGCGATCACGCCACGCTGGCGGAAAAACGATGTCCGGGGCCAGATCCTGACATGGTCCGCGCACAGTCCGTCGGTCGCCGAGCTCGCGTCGCGGTTGTCGTTGCCGCTCGGCGCGACGCGGTTCCTGGTCGACGATCTGGCGACACAGGGCTATGTGCGGGTGCGGGCACCGCGCGGCGACTCGATGACGATCGATGAACGCCGCGACATGATCGACCGGACCCTGCGTGGCCTACGAGAACTCCGTGCCAGTTCCTGACCTTTAGACGTTGAACCGGAATTCGACGACGTCGCCGTCGGTCATCACGTAGTCCTTGCCCTCCATGCGGACCTTGCCCGCCGACTTGGCCGCGGCCATCGACCCGGCAGCGACCAAATCGTCGAAGGACACGATTTCGGCTTTGATGAAGCCCTTTTCGAAGTCGGTGTGGATCACCCCGGCCGCCTTGGGCGCGGTGTCGCCTTGGTGGATGGTCCACGCCCGCGACTCCTTGGGCCCGGCGGTCAGATAGGTCTGCAGCTTCAAGGTGTGAAAACCGGCCCGCGCCAACGCATCCAGACCGCGCTCGGTCTGTCCGATCGACTCGAGTAGCTCGGCGGCCGACTCCTCGTCGAGCTCTTGCAGCTCGCTCTCGATTTTCGCGTCGAGGAACACCGCGTCGGCGGGCGCGACCATCGCGCGTAGCTCGGCCTTGCGGGCGTCGTCGGTCAGCACCGACTCGTCGGAGTTGAACACGTAGAGAAACGGTTTGGTGGTCATCAGGTTCAGCTCACGCAGCAGTGACGCGTCGACACCGGCCGCGAACAGGGTCTTGCCACCGTCGAGAATCTCTTGCGCGGCGCCAGCAGCGTCGTATAACGGCTTGCGCTCCTTGTTGTTTCGGGCTTCCTTCGCCAGCCGCGGCACGGCCTTCTCCAGTGTCTGCATATCGGCGAGAATGAGCTCGGTCTCGATCACCTCGATGTCAGCGCTCGGATCGACCTTGCCGTCGACATGCACCACGTCGTCGTCGGCGAACACCCGCACCACCTGACAGATCGCGTCGCACTCGCGGATGTTGGCCAGGAACTTGTTGCCCAGGCCCGCGCCCTCGGAGGCGCCCTTCACGATGCCGGCGATGTCGACGAAGGTCACCGGCGCCGGCACGGTCTTCTCGGAGCCGAACATCTCGGCCAGCTTGTCCAGCCGCGGATCGGGCAGCGGGACCACGCCCTCGTTCGGCTCGATCGTCGCGAAGGGGTAGTTGGCGGCGACCACGTTGTTCCTGGTCAGCGCGTTGAAAAGGGTCGATTTGCCGACATTCGGCAGACCCACGATCCCAAGGCTGAGGCTCACAGGGACACAAGTCTAGGAGAGCCTGCAAGTTTGGCACGCCCGCGCATTACTAACGAGGTCGTTACGCGCCTTTCGGCGTCCAGCCGGTACGGTCGACATGTGTCAGAACAGCCGGCCCGGTCGGAGGTGGCCGCAGATCACCGCTCGATCGTCCCGTCGGTTCCCGGTGTGCCGTGGTGGGCCGCGGTGGCCATCGCGGTGACTGGTGTCGCCGCAGGCTTTGCGTTCGACGCCGGCTCCGGCAAGGAGCTGACCATTGTCTTCTCCGGTCTGTACGTGATGGGCTGCGTCGCGGCGGTGCTCGCCGTCCAGCAGGCCGGCGTCTTCACCGCGGTCATCCAGCCACCGCTGATCTTGTTCTGCGCGGTACCCGGTGCCTACTTCCTGTTCCACGGCGCCAAGTTCACCGGCGTCAAAGACCTCGTCATCAACTGTGGCTATCCGTTGATCGAGCGTTTCCCGCTGATGCTGTCGACCTCACTCGGCGTCCTGCTGGTGGGCCTGGTCCGGTGGTACCTCGGCATGGTCTCCTCGCGCGCGACCACCACTGACGTGGACGAGACCACCGGTAGCGAGGAGAAGCGAGTCGGGCTGGTCGAGCGGTTGACCGCACTGCTCCATCGCGACACCGCCGATGTCGAGCCGACCGAGAAGTCCGTCCGGCCCCGCGCCCGGCGGGAGCATTCCGTGGCGCGATCGAGCGCAGCCGACAGAAGGACCGGTCGACGTCCGGCGACCTCGACGCGCACCCGACGGCCGCGCCCACCGCTGGACGACGCCGAGCCGGCCCGCGATCGTGGACGCCGACGCCCGACACGCGACATGGACGCCGGTGAGCCACGGCGCCGCGCCAGGGCGCCGCGCGATCCGGAGTCGCGTGGCCGTTTGCCGCGCGAAGTGCGCCGTGACCCGCCGGCCGAGCCCTTTGACACTCCCCCGCCGCGACGCCGGTCCACGCCGAACGGCGCTGCCGCGACCCATCACCCGATCTCGCAGGTCCGGTACCGCACGACCGCCGGCGGAGAGCCGCCGTACGACGAACGCCCGCGGCGGCCGCGCAGGCCGTCGGCCGACCCCTGGGACTAGCGGCGCGCCGGCCTGATCTCCCGCGGCAGGGCGAACACCAGCGTCTCGTTGGCTGTTGTCACGGGCTGAACCACGTCGTAACCGTGCTCGGCCAACCGCTCCAGCACGCCACGCACCAGCACCTCGGGCACCGACGCACCGGATGTCACGCCGACCGTGCTGACGCCGTCCAGCCAAGCGGGATCGATGTCGTCGGCATAGTCGACCAGATGCGCGGCCGCCGATCCGGCGCCGAGCGCGACTTCGACCAACCGCACCGAGTTCGACGAGTTGCGTGAGCCGACGACGATCATCAGCTCACATTCGGGCGCCATCGCCTTGACCGCAACCTGACGGTTCTGGGTCGCGTAGCAGATGTCGTCGCTGGGCGGATCCTGCAGCTTCGGGAAGCGGGCCCGCAGTCGTTGCACGGTTTCCATCGTCTCGTCGACGGACAGCGTGGTCTGGGACAACCAGATCACCTTGTTCTCGTCGCGGACCGTCACGCCGTCGACAGCGCCCGGACCGTCGACCAACTGCACGTGGTCGGGCGCTTCACCAGCGGTGCCGATGACCTCCTCGTGGCCCTCGTGGCCGATCAGCAAGATGTCGTAGTCGTCGCGGGCGAATCGCTTGGCCTCGTTGTGCACCTTGGTCACCAGCGGGCAGGTCGCGTCGATGACCTTCAGCTGCCGCTCGGCGGCCGAGGCGTGCACGGTCGGCGCAACGCCGTGGGCGGAGAACACCACGATCGCACCCTCGGGCACCTCGTCGGTTTGGTCGACGAACACCGCGCCCGCCTTGGCCAGGGTCTCCACCACGTAGCGGTTGTGCACGATCTCGTGCCGGACGTAGACCGGCGGGCCGTGCTTTTCCAGCGCGCGCTCGACGGTCTCGACGGCGCGGTCGACGCCGGCGCAGTATCCCCGCGGCTCGGCCAGCAGCACCCGCTTTCCGGTCACCGGCTCGGACACACCAGCCGTCATCCCAATGTGTGGGCCCATGTTCACCGTCGGCGGCATGTCACCCAGGGTACTGGGCAGATTTCGCGCGCTCAGCTTGGAGTTGTCCGCCGGTTAAGGCAATCTTGACGGCATGGCTACTGCACCGTACGGGGTCCGGCTGCTGGTCGGCGCGGCCACGATGGCCGTCGAGGAGACGATCCGGCTGCCTAAAACCATCCTGATGTACCCGATGACGCTGGCCAGCACGGCCGCGCACGTCGTGATGCGATTCCAGCAGAACTTGGCTGAGCTGGTGATCAAGGGCGACGCCACCCTCGAGCAGATCTTCCCGCCCAAGGACGAGCAGCCCGAGTGGGCGACGTTCGACGAGGACCTGCTCGACACCGGAGCCGACGACGACCCGGCTGGCGTCGAGTCCCGCACCGGAGGCCGGTTCGCGCTCTACTCGTCCCCCGACGCGGCGGACACCGCCGCCGCGCGGCCCGCGTCCAAGCCGTCGGTCGCCGCGCCCGCGGTGGTCGAGGAGCTGGACTACGAGCAGCTGACGCTGGCGCAGCTGCGGGCCCGGCTGCAGTCCCTTGATGTCAACGAGCTGGAAGTGCTGCTGGCCTTCGAGGAGGCCACCAAGGGACGCGCTCCGTTCCAGACGCTGCTCGCCAACAGGATCACGCGCGCGACGGCGAAGTGACCGACAACTCCGCGGCGGCCCGGCCAGCCCGATCGGCCAATTCGGCCGAGAACCCCTTTCCGGTTCGCGCGGTCGCAACGCGGATCGCGGCCTGGATCGACAAACTCGGCGTGGTCTGGGTCGAGGGTCAGTTGACCCAGATCACTATTCGACCGGGTTCCCGGACCGTCTTCATGGTGTTGCGGGATCCGGCCGCCGACATGTCGCTGAGCGTGACCGCACCCCGCACCCTGGTCGACGGCGCGCCGGTCAAGCTGGTCGAGGGCGTGCAGGTCGTGGTGTGCGGTAGGCCGAACTTCTATACCGGCCGGGGCACTCTCACGTTGCGGTTGTCCGAAATTCGCGCGGTCGGCATCGGCGAACTGCTGGCTCGCATCGAGCGATTACGGCAGCTGCTGGCCGCCGAAGGTCTTTTTGATCCGCGACTGAAGCGGCCAATCCCGTTCCTGCCCAACATGATCGGACTGATCACCGGACGGGCCAGTGCGGCCGAACGCGATGTCACCACGGTGGCCGCCACCCGGTGGCCCGCGGTGCGGTTCGCGGTCCGCAACACCGCGGTCCAGGGGCCGAGCGCCGTCGCGCAGATCGTCAAGGCGTTGCGAGAGTTGGACTCTGCCACCGGCGTCGACGTCATCGTGCTGGCCCGCGGCGGTGGCAGCGTGGAAGACCTGCTGCCCTTTTCCGACGAGACGCTGTGCCGAGCGATCGCGGCGTGCCGCACACCGGTGGTCAGCGCGGTCGGTCACGAGCCCGACAACCCGCTCTGCGATCTGGTGGCCGACCTGCGCGCCGCCACACCGACCGACGCTGCCAAGAAGATCGTTCCCGACACCGCAGCCGAGCAA
>NZ_JBYCLD010000431.1:0-6702 GCF_057473725.1 Mycobacterium sp. TH-M11
CTGTCGGCTCTTTGACTTTGAGCACCAAATCGGCATCGGCCCAAACGCTGTCGGCACTGGAAACCAGTTGTGCACCTGCGGCTTTGAAATCGCTGTCGGTGATCGCCGAGCCTTCGCCCGCCCCGGTCTGGATCAGGACCTCGTGCCCGCGGCTGGTCAGTTCGGCGACGCCGGACGGAGTGATTGCAACCCGGAACTCGTTGTTCTTGACTTCGGTCGGAACGCCCACACGCATACCACCAATTGTGAATAAGCTTCAGTGAATATGCAAAGACGTCGTAAAAGTAGCGATATAATCCATATATGGCCGAAGAAAAATCGGACAATCCGCACCCCATCCCCCCGCATGCGAAGGATCTTCGGCCGGCCGACCTGGATCGTGTCGACCGACGCATCCTGAGTCTGCTGCATGCCGATGCTCGGATGACCAACAGCGCACTGGCCGCAGAAGTCGGCATCGCCGCATCGACGTGCCACGGTCGGGTTCGCCGACTGCTGGAGTCCGGGGTCATCCGCGGTTTTTATGCCGACATCGATCCTGCCGCGCTGGGACTGCCTCTGCAGGCGATGATTTCGGTTAGCCTGCAGTCCCACGCCCGCGGTAGGATTCGCGACTTCATTCAACAGATTCGGCGCCGGCCGCAGGTTATGGACGTCTACTTCCTTGCCGGTACCGACGACTTCATTCTGCATGTCGCGGCCCGCGACACCGAAGACCTGCGGTCGTTCGTCGTGGAGAACCTCAATGCCGATGCCGACGTCGCGGGCACCCAGACGTCGCTCATCTTCGAGCATTTGCGGGGTGCCGCCCCGGTCTGATCGTGGGGTCCTGTCGATACCGGCGGTACCGGGTATGATTCTGCCAATGTTCACGGTTAGCGACGAGGCTGTCGGTCCGCACCTGCAAGGTGGCGAGGCCGGGTCAGATCACGAGCGATTGGTCCTCGAAGCGCGCGACGTCGCCTTCGACTGGGCGGAACTTCCGTTTCACTATGTGCCCCGCGAGCCCTTCACCACACACATGCTCAACGTGCTGCACCTGCTGTTACCGGCCGGCGAGGAGTTCTTCGTCGATCTGTTCAAGCAGGCACTACCACTGATCAAGGACGACCAGCTGCGCCTCGATGTGCAGGGATTCATCGGCCAGGAAGCGATGCATGCCCAGGCTCATACCGGTGTGCAGGAGTACTTCGCCGCCAACAACGTCGACGTGACGCCGTTCACCGATCAGATCACCTGGCTGTTCGCGAAGCTGCTGGGCGACCGGCCACGGTGGAGCGTGCGGCGGCAGCGCGCCTGGCTGCTTGAGCGAGTCGCGCTGGTTTCGGCGATCGAGCACTACACCGCGATCCTGGGTGAGTGGATTCTCGACACGCCTGAGCTCGACGCTGCCGGAGCAGACCCGGTGATGCTGGACATGCTCCGCTGGCACGGCGCCGAAGAAGTCGAACACAAAGCGGTGGCCTTCGACCTGATGAAACACCTGCGGGCCGGATATCTGCGACAAGTCCGCACCCAGCTGATCGTCACGCCGATGATGTTCGTGCTGTGGGTGCGTGGGCTCCGGTTCATGTACTCCATCGACAGGCAGGTCTCGCCGGGGGTGAGACCGCGCTGGCGAGACTACTTCACCGCCGCGCAACGCGGATTGATGCCGGGTCCGATGCGCTTCATCCGGGTGATCGCCGCTTACTACCTTCCACGTTTTCACCCGTCGCAGCTCGGCGGGGTCGAGAAAGCGGTTGACTACCTGGCGATCTCGCCTGCCGCCCGCGCCTCGCGCTGAGCCGAGAGGATCCGATGACCACCGCTTCGGCCAACAGTTTCCGGGCGCCGACCCGCAGCACCGTGACCGCCTCTGACGGCGTCAGGCTGGCGGTATACGCCTACACCGAGATCGACCTTGCCCGGCCGACGGTGCTGGCTGTGCACGGCTACCCCGACAACCACCACCTGTGGGACGGCGTCGCGGAGCATCTTGTGGACCGCTACAACGTCATAGCCTACGACGTGCGCGGAGCCGGAGAATCGGCACGCCCGGGCAAGTGCGCGGATTACCGCTTCGCCCAACTGGTTTCCGACATCGGCGCGGTCATCGACAGTCTGGGTGTCGACCGCGTCCACCTGCTGGCGCATGACTGGGGTTCGATCCAATCCTGGGCCGCGGTCACTGACGAGACGGTGATGACCAAAGTGGCCTCGTTCACCTCCATCTCCGGTCCGCACCTGCACTATGCGGGCAAGTTCCTGCGCTCGGCACGGTCCCCACGCGGTCTGGCCGGCGTGCTCCGGCAGCTACTGGCCTCGGGCTACATCTGGTTCTTCCTCACCCCGGGCCTGCCGGAGCTACTGGTCCGGGCGGGGGTAGGCGTCAAACTCGTCGAGGCGTTGGGCCGGATCGGCAACGCCAGCACGCAGACCAGGCCGGGCGATCCGGTGCGGTCGACCCGTGATTACCTCAATGGGCTCAATCTGTACCGCGCGAATATGCCCGGGCCTTTTTTGGCTCCCGCAGCGACGCTGCCGCACACCACCGTTCCGGTGCAGGTGCTGGCACCGCGAATGGATATGTTCGTCACCCCGGCATTGCAGCGCTTCACCGGCTCAATTCCGTTGGGCAGCAGGGTCGTTCCGATCGAGGGCGGCCACTGGGTGGTGACCGCGCGCCCCGACGTCGTCGCGCGACTGGCCGGCGAATGGATCGACCGGCACGTCGACGGTGCCGCACTGGCGATCGCCGGTACCGTGCAGTCCGGGGCCCGTGCCGTGCAGGGCAAGCTCGCGCTGGTCACCGGGGCGGGTGCCGGCATCGGTCGGGCCACCGCGATCGAGTTGGCCCGGCAGGGCGCCGACACCGTCGTGATCGTCGACCGGGATCTGGCTGCGGCGCAAGAGACCGCCGCCGCAGTGCGCGAAGCCGGCGCCGCCGCAGCGGCGTACCAGACCGATGTCAGCGACACGGAAGCAGTCAATGCGCTTGCCGCACAAGTCCACAACGACCATGGGGTGGTCGATATCCTGGTGAACAACGCCGGCATTGGGATGGCCGGCCGATTCCTGGAGACCACTCCCGCGCACTGGGACACCATCTTGGGGGTGAACCTACGTGGTGTGCTCAACGGAAGCCGGGCGTTCGCCGCGCAGATGGTCGACCGTGGCCAGGGCGGCAGCATCATCAATGTTTCGTCGGCAGCGGCGTTTCTACCGTCGAAGTCGATGATCGCCTATGGCACAACGAAAGCCGCGGTATTGGCGTTCAGCGAATCGCTGCGGGCGGATTTGGCCGACGACGGCATCACCGTCACCGCGGTGTGTCCGGGATTCGTCAACACCAACATCGCCAAGAGCACCGTCTACGCCGGTATGACCGCCGCCGAACAGGACAGCGCCCGGCGCAAAGCTGATGTTGCCTACCGTCGTCGCAACTTCACGCCGGAAGCCACCGCCAAGGCCATCGTCAAGGCTGTCAAGAAGGGCTCGCCAGTGGTGCCGATCGCGGCGGAGTCACGGGTCGGCTACGTGATGCGGCGCATCAGCCCGTCGCTGATCCGGTTACTGGCCCGCTACGACCTCCGGCCTTGAGGCGTTGTGTCGGAGGGCATTTGGGCCAGCAGGCCCGCAGACATCTACGGTCGCCGTAAACGTGACCGGCTGTATACGGCGGTCTGGGGCATGGTCGCGGCACTGAGCGGGTTTTCGCTGGCGAGCCGCTGGGAGCCGTCCCGCGTGTTGCCGGTGGGCCGCACGCACAGAGCGGTGATCACCCGACGCGACCAGCTAAGCCCGGACGTGGTCGCGCTGACGTTCGCCGACCCCGACGGCGGCCTGCTGCCGTCGTGGACACCCGGCAGTCACATCGACGTGCAACTACCATCGGGCCGTCGGCGCCAGTATTCGCTGTGTGGGGCACCCGGGCGGCGCATCGACTATCGAATTGCGGTGCGCCGCATCGCCGGTGGCGGCGGTGGGTCGATCGAGATGCATGAGGCGTTTCATGTCGGCGACATCCTGGTGTTTGAAGGTCCCCGCAATGCGTTCTATCTCGGCGGTGACGAGCGTGACGTGCTGTTTGTGATCGGTGGAATCGGGGTGACGCCGATCCTTTCGATGATGCGCGCTGCGCAACAGCGCGGAATGAACTGGCGCGCAGTCTATGCCGGCCGCAGCCGCGAATACATGCCGCTGCTTGACGAGGTGTTGTCGCTGGACGCCGACCGGGTCACCGTCTGGGCCGATGACGAGCGGGGGCGATTTGCCACCGCCGATGACCTACTCGTCGATGCCACGGAGACGACCGCGGTCTATGTGTGCGGACCGACCGGGATGCTCGAGTCCGTGCGAGCTGCGCGCAAGGAGCACGCGAACGCACCGCTGCACTACGAGCGGTTCAGTCCGCCGCCCGTGATCGACGGCATCCCGTTCGAAATCGAACTCGCCCGCTCCGGACGGGTTCTGGAAGTGCCCGCCAATCGTTCGGCCCTCGACGTCATGCTCGACGTCGACCCGACCGCGGCGTACTCCTGTCGGCAAGGCTTCTGCGGAACCTGCAAGGTCAAAGTGCTCGGCGGGCACGTCGACCGACGTGGCCGTACTGCAGAAGCGGACGGCGAGATGTTGGTGTGCGTTTCCCGGGCCGCTAGCGGCCGCCTGGTGATCGACGCTTAGGGCGCCGGGGCAAGATGCAGCCTGTTGTTTTCCTGGTAGCCCGCCGGGTTGCCGCAGGCTGCCACGTTGTTGGTGATCTGCACGTTGCCGTCCAGGGTGTTCGGGTCCCAGGTGTAGTGGAACGTGATTGCGTCGCGGATGTCGCCGCCCTGTTCACAGGACACCCCGCCCTTGCCGTCTAACACCCACTGATTGTCGATCAAATTGGCTTGACCCAGGTCCTTGATGGTGACGCAGCCGTCCCCGCAGGGGGAGATGTACCAGTCGCTGCGCACTTCGTGACCGTCGGGGAAGGTTTCGGTTTCGATGTAGTGGCCGTTCAGCGGGTCCGCCGAGGACACTGGGGCCGTCGCTAACAGGGCGACACCGGCGAACATCGCTCCAGCGGCCAGGCCGCGGCTGATCCTCATGCTCGAGGTCCTTTCGTCAAGCTACGTCCCGATCCAGTGATTCTGCCGGGTGAACGTATGGTGACAAAGACGCAGGTTGACATCTTCAGCGGTGTGAAAATCGCTTGCCGATGAATCTTTCGGGATGATGATAATCATTGCGCCGCTTTTGTCCGTGATCGAGATGGGCGGGCGGGATCCACTGCGTATTGCCGACGTTGCCGAGTTTTATTGTCCGCCAGCCGTTATCAACCATTCTGTGGTGGGGTTTACACGCCAATGTCAGCTGGTCGACGTCTGTCCGGCCGCCACGAGCCCAGTCGTTGTCATGATGGACTTCGGTCCAATAGGCGGGGACGTCGCAGCCCGGAGCAGTGCAGCCTCGGTCTTTGGCGTAGAGGACCAGTCGCTGGTCTGCCGAGGCTATTCGACGTGCCCGGCCCAAGTACAGTGGCCGGTCTTGATGGCCGTCGAATACCGCAAGATAGTGGTAGGCGCGGCTGGCCATGCGAATGAGGTCACGCATCGGCAGGACAGTCCCGCCGCCGGTGACAGCGTGACCGGCCGCTGCGCTGAGTTCCTGCAAAGTGGTCGACACGATCATGGTGACCGGCAGTCCGTTGTGCTGCCCGAGTTTCGGATCACCCAGTTGACGGCTCACCAGAGCGTTGAGTGCATCGTGCTGCCGCTGAGCATGGCTGCGCGTATCGGGTTCGTCGGTGGCGCAGGAATTTTCAGCCTTGGTGTTGCTTGTACCGGGTGCGGCGAACCGCGCCAGCCACGCGTCGAGATTGGCGCGCAGCTCCGGCGAAGCCACCAACTTGCCGACGCTCATTCCGTCAGAGCGCTGCGGCGACCAGGTGAACCCGCGCTGGCGGGCTCGATCGATGTCGGAGAACTTGCCGTCGGGATTGATCAACACCGCGCAACGATTCGCCACCTTCTCCAACTGGTCGGGCCGCAGCGCGGTCGCCTGTTCCGCCAGGAACCGCTCCGCATCCTCGACTGTGTCGGGCGGTGTGTCCGATGGCAGGTCGCGAACGAACGTCTGGATCACCTTGAGGTGCTGCGGATCGAGCAGCCCGTCTCTCCAGACCTGGGCCGTCGCGGGCAGCGCCGGTGGCAACGTCTCGCCCGTGATCGTGGTGCGCGGTCGCAACTGCTGGGCCTCGCGGAGACGGCGGCGAACGTCTGCGCAGCTGATCCGGAGCCAGTCGGCGATCACCTTGTGGACCGGCCCGCCGACGTCGGCAGGGTCCTCGTGGGCAAGGCCGGCGACAAGATCGTGGCCTGTGACGAGCTGGCGACGCCGCGCCGTCTCGAGACGTTCGAGCGCGTGCAGGCGGGTAATCGGATCGGCCGCGGCGAAGTCGAGCTTGTTGATTGTGGTCACGGCGGCGTCCAGCGCGTCGAGGGCCGCCGTAATCGCATGCATGTTCGAAAGGCTATGTCAGCCTCCGCCCATCTGGGGTCGTCTGGACGGCGTATTGCCGGACATCTGTGGACAACGGCGCAACTGTGGATAAAGTCGGCACGATCTAGGGTGAAGACATGCGAGTAGCTGTGCTGGGGTCCAAGGGCAAAGTCGGAACGACGATGGTGCACGCCGTCCAGGTCGCCGAGGATTTGACCCTGTCGGCGGAAGTCG
>NZ_JBYCLD010000432.1:0-1632 GCF_057473725.1 Mycobacterium sp. TH-M11
TCGCGCTCGGCGGTACGGCGGCGCAATGCATCGGTGAGGTCGTCGACGGCCACGCCGGACTCCACTGCGGCAATCAAAGCGGCAACCTTGCGGTTCGCCTCGCCGAGCTGGCGCAGCAAGGCGGCGTTGCCGGCTCCCGGGTCCACTTCCTGACCGCGGGCCAGGTCTTCTGGATCGGCCAGACTGGCGATCCATTCGTCGAGTCGAGGTGTCACCGCATCCTCACGCAGGTAGACCGTGCGCGGGTGATCGATCAGGTCTACAGGTACAGAACGCGACTTACCCAGTTCACACCGGTACAGGATGCGTGTTGCGGGTAAGTCCCCTGGGGTGGTGGGGTTTCGGGAGGCGGCCCGGCCAGGGGTGAAGGTCGTCCCGGGCGTGTCGGTGCCGGTGTTGGGGTGGGCCATCGCGTAGTGATCGGTGAGTTACCGACCAAAGTGACTCAACCGAAGGACACGACGCGATGACCCAGAACCATTCTGCCCTGCTGGCCCAGCTCGATGCACTCAAGTCCGCCGACTCTGGGGCGGTGTTCGCCGAGCTGATCCGCGCCGGGCTGCAAGCGCTGATCGAGGCCGAGGCTACCGAGGCGATCGGCGCCGACCGCTACGAGCGCACCGGCGGGCGTAGCACGCAGCGCAACGGGCACCGCCCCAAGACGGTGGCCACAACCGCCGGCGATATCGAGGTGGGCATCCCCAAGCTGCGGGCCGGCTCGTTTTTCCCGTCGCTGCTGGAACGCCGCCGACGCATCGACAGGGCACTGCACGCGGTGATCATGGAGGCTTACGTGCACGGGGTGTCCACGCGCAGCGTCGATGACCTGGTCGCCGCGATGGGCGTGGACTCTGGGGTGTCCAAGTCGGAGGTCTCCCGGATCTGCGCCGGCCTCGATAAGGAGATCGAGGCGTTTCGCACCCGCAGCCTGGCTCACACGCAGTTTCCGTACGTGTTCTGCGACGCTACGTTCTGCAAGGTGCGGGTCGGGGCGCACGTGGTCTCCCAGGCCCTGGTGGTGGCCACCGGGGTCTCGATCGACGGAACCCGTGAGGTGCTGGGCACCGCTGTCGGCGACAGCGAATCCTTCGAGTTCTGGCGGGAGTTTTTGGCCTCGTTGCGCGCGCGTGGCCTGTCCGGGGTGCACCTGGTGATTTCCGATGCCCATGCGGGCTTGAAAGCTGCGGTGGCCCAACAGTTCAGTGGGTCGTCGTGGCAGCGGTGCCGGGTGCATTTCATGCGTAACCTGCACACCGCGGTCTCAGCCAAGCACGCCCCCGCGGTGACCGCAGCGGTCAAGACGATCTTCGCCCACACCGACCCCGAGGAGGTCGCCGACCAGTGGGACCGCGTCGCTGACACCCTCGCCGACTCGTTTCCGAAGGTCGCGGCCATGATGGGCGAGGCCAAGACCGATGTGTTGGCGTTCACCGCGTTCCCCAAGGCCCACTGGCAGAAGATCTGGTCGAACAATCCCATAGAACGGTTGAACAAGGAGATCAAGCGCCGGGCCGATGTCGTGGAGATCTTCCCCAACCCCGCGGCGTTCCTGCGCCTGGCGACGGCGGTGGTCATCGAATCCCACGACGAATGGCAGGTCACCCGCCGCTATCTCTCCGATGTCTCCATGGA
>NZ_JBYCLD010000433.1:0-3383 GCF_057473725.1 Mycobacterium sp. TH-M11
GCCGTGCCGTGAAACCATTCCGCGACAGGCCGCTGCAACAGTCCGGCGCACGGGTGAAGGCATGCGATCCGCGCGCCTCACCGAGTCGCCGTTCGGCGAGCGGCCCTGCGACGCCGTCGAGTGGTGGGCAGCGCCCGTTGCGGTGGTGATCGACCGCCTGGTTTGCCTCGGTAACGGGACGCTGGGCGGCTACAGAGTCGCCAGCCTCAGCGCGGCGGACGACTCCCGGGACGCCCGGCCTGGCCATAAGGCAGGATGGACCCGGCTGTTTCGGGGACAGTCGTATGGGGACAGCCGAATGGCGTCCTTCGGTGCGAGGAGTCAGATGACGGAGCAGGAGCCTAGGGGCACCAATGGCGTGGTGTCGGCGGACCGACCCCGCTACACCCGCGTGCTGCTCAAGCTCGGCGGCGAGATGTTCGGCGGGGGATCGGTGGGATTGGATCCCGACGTAGTGGCGCTGGTCGCGCGGCAAATCGCCGACGTGGTTCGTACCGGGGTGCAGGTCGCCGTGGTCATCGGCGGCGGAAACTTCTTCCGCGGCGCACAACTGCAGCAGCGCGGCATGGAGCGCAGCCGGTCGGACTACATGGGAATGCTCGGGACGGTGATGAACAGCCTTGCGCTACAGGACTTTCTGGAAAAAGAAGGAATCGACACCCGGGTCCAGACGGCGATCACCATGGGCCAGGTGGCCGAGCCCTACATCCCGTTGCGGGCCAGGCGCCATTTGCAGAAGGGGCGCGTCGTCATCTTCGGTGCCGGCATGGGGCTACCGTACTTCTCGACCGACACCACCGCCGCGCAGCGGGCCCTGGAGATCGGCGCCGACGTGGTGCTGATGGCCAAGGCAGTTGACGGGGTCTTCACCGAGGATCCGCGAGTGAATCCCGAGGCCGAACTGTTCACCGCGATCACCCACCGGGAAGTCATCGACCGCGGACTGCAGGTGGCCGACGCCACCGCGTTCAGCTTGTGCATGGACAATCGCATGCCGATTCTGGTTTTCAACCTGCTGACCGACGGCAATATCGCTCGCGCCGTCGCAGGTGAGAAGATCGGGACTCTAGTTACTACGTGAAGGCGCGAGCGGCGGTAATGGGCGCCGGCGACGATGCAGGGCGTAGCGATGAGGAGGAGCGGCGGTAATGGGCGCCGGCGACGATGCAGGGCGTAGCGATGAGGAGGAGCGGCGGTAATGATTGACGAAACTCTGTTCGACGCCGAAGAGAAGATGGAAAAAGCCGTAGGGGTGAGTCGCGACGACCTGTCGACCATCCGGACCGGGCGGGCGAATCCCAGCATGTTCAACCGCATTGTCATCGACTACTACGGTTCGGCCACCCCGATCACCCAGTTGGCCAGCATCAACGTCCCGGAGGCGCGGCTGGTCGTCATCAAGCCCTATGAGGCCGGCCAACTCGGAAACATCGAAGCGGCGATCCGCAACTCAGACCTCGGGGTCAATCCGACCAACGACGGCACGCTGATCCGGATCGCGGTACCGCAACTGACCGAGGAACGCCGTCGCGAACTGGCCAAGCAGGCCAAAGCCAAAGGTGAGGACGCCAAAGTCTCGGTGCGTAACATCCGGCGCAAGGCGATGGAAGAACTGAACCGCATCCGTAAAGACGGTGAAGCCGGCGAGGACGAGGTATCGCGTGCCGAGAAAGACCTGGACAAGGCCACTGCGCAATACGTGACGCAGATCGACGAGCTGGTCAAGCACAAGGAAGGCGAGCTGCTGGAGGTCTAGCGGCCGCTCAGCAGACGACGCCCGTGGCAGAGACCGATACCGGCCCAGACATCCCCGCCGGGGATGCGGTGGACGAGCCCAAGAAGAAGTCGCGGGCCGGCCGCAATCTACCGGCGGCGATCGCAGTCGGCGCCGCCATCGGTTTCACCATCATCGCGATTCTGATCTGGGACCGGTATCTGTGGGTGCTGCTGGTGGCCGTCGCGATGCCCGTCGCCACGCACGAGGTCGTGCGCCGACTGCGCGAGGCCGGTTACATCATCCCGGTCATCCCGTTGTTGGTCGGTGGCCAGCTGATGGTGTGGTTGACCTGGCCCTATCATGCGGCCGGGGCGCTGGCCGGTTTCGGCGCCACCGCGGTGGTCTGCATGTTCTGGCGGCTGGCGCTCGGTGCCACCACAGCGCCGCATGGGTCGGCGGATTCGCCGTCGGGAAATTACCTGCGCGACGTCGCCGCCACGGTTTTCCTCGCGGCCTGGGTGCCGCTGTTCGCGTCGTTCAGCGTGCTGCTGGTGTATCCGCACAACGGTTCGGGCCGGGTGTTCTGCCTGATGATCGGTGTGGCCGCCTCCGATATCGGCGGCTATGCGGTCGGCGTTCTGTTCGGCAAGCATCCGATGGTCCCGTCGATCAGCCCGAACAAGTCGTGGGAGGGGCTGGTCGGTTCGCTGCTCTTCGGGATCACCGCGGTAACGCTGACCGCGACTCTGCTGGCCCACCGGCCAGCGTGGATCGGGGTGCTGCTGGGCCTGACAATCGTGGCCGCCGCCACCCTCGGCGACCTGGTCGAGTCGCAGATCAAGCGGGACCTGGGCATCAAGGACATGGGCCGGATCCTGCCCGGTCACGGTGGCCTGATGGACCGGCTCGATGGGGCCCTGCCGTCGGCCGTCGCCGCCTGGATCGTCCTGACCCTGCTGCCCTGAGGTCTGTCGGTGAAGCAAGAGTTGGTTTTCGAAGCGCCCCGACGCGGATCGCCGCCGCGTCACCTGGCCGACCTCGATGACGTCGGCTGCGTCCAAGCCGTCACGGCGCTGGGTTTACCGGCGTTTCGTGCCAAGCAGTTGGCGAATCAGTACTACGGCCGGCTGATCGCCGATCCGCGGCAGATGACCGATCTGCCGGCCGCGGTTCGCACCCAGGTGACCGAGGCGTTGTTCCCCACACTGCTGACCGCGGTCCGCGAAATCACGTGTGACGCCGGCGAAACCCGCAAGACGCTGTGGCGAGCGGCGGACGGCACCGCTGTCGAATCGGTGCTGATGCGTTACCCCCGGCGCAACACGGTCTGCATTTCCTCTCAGGCGGGTTGCGGGATGGCGTGCCCGTTCTGCGCGACCGGTCAGGGCGGTCTGACCCGGAACCTGTCGACCGCCGAGATCGTCGAGCAGGTGCGTTGCGCGGCCGCGACGTTGCGTGACGAGTGGGGTCCAGCCAGTCGGTTGTCCAACATCGTGTTCATGGGCATGGGGGAACCGCTGGCCAACTACGCCAGGGTGCTGGCAGCAGTGCGTCGCATCACTGGTCCACCGCCGGCCGGCTTCGGGATCTCGGCCCGTTCGGTGACGGTGTCGACGGTCGGACTGGCGCCGGCGATCCGGAAGCTCGCCGACGAGGGACTTGCGGT